>NZDM01000032.1 GCA_002690085.1 Flavobacteriaceae bacterium | reverse complement strand
TTGGTATATGGGTAGGCAGCAATCCACTTCAAAAGTTTTAAAAGAAAAGGGTTGGTCCCCAATATCATTGCAATCTAAAGAGGGCTTGGCTTTGCTAAATGGCACTCAATTTATGTCTGCTTATGCGTTGCATTGCTTGCTTACTTCTTACAAGATATCTTATTTATCAGACCTCATAGCGGCTTTGTCATTAGAAGCCTTCAATGGTCGTTTGGAGCCTTTTGACCGATTAGTACACTCTGTTAGACCTCATAATGGGCAAATTATTACAGCAGAAAGAATTTCTAAGTTTTTAGAGGGCAGTCTTTTAATGCGTGAAAAAAAGAAACATGTTCAAGACCCTTATTCTTTTCGTTGCATTCCTCAAGTCCACGGTGCCACGAAAGACACCCTTGAATTTGTTCGCCAAACAGTTCTAACAGAAATTAATTCTGTCACGGATAATCCCAATATATTTGTTGAAGAAGATGTTATTATTTCAGGAGGAAATTTTCATGGTCAACCCTTGGCTTTTGCCTTGGATTATTTAAAAATAGCTATGGCTGAACTTGGCAGTATTTCTGAAAGACGCACCTTTCAATTGATTTCTGGTCTACGTGGTTTACCTTCTTTTTTGGTTGATAAGCCTGGTTTAAATTCAGGCCTTATGATTCCTCAATATACCGCGGCCAGTATTGTCAGTGCCAATAAACAATTGGCAACTCCTGCAAGTGTTGATTCCATTGTGTCATCAAATGGCCAAGAAGATCACGTTAGTATGGGTGCAAATGCAGCAACTCAGGCTGTACAAATTGTAGAAAATGTAGAACAAATTTTAGCTATTGAGCTGATAAATGCTTCTCAAGCCTTGTTTTTCAGATCCTATAAAACGGCTCCATTTTTGGAAAAGTTTATAACTGCTTTTAGGGAAGCCGTACCGAAAGTCACCAAGGATCGAATTTTTCATAAAGATCTTCAAAAATCGCTCGAGTTTTTGAAGTCTTTGACACTTGAAAATGAATTGTTTTAGAAGATCAAACGGACTGATTTTCCAACAAAAGAATGGAACAAAGTCTTAACTTTCTTCTTTTGGTTTGCTGTTGGTGCTCTTAATTGAAATACACAAAGACACATCTTCTTTTTTAAAATCCATGGCTATAACATCTCCTTCTTGAATGTTGGATTTAATGATTTGTTCCGCAATGGCATCTTCAACGTATTTTTGAAGCGCTCTTTTAAGAGGTCTTGCGCCATATTGCTTGTCAAATCCTTTATCAGCAATAAAGTCTTTTGCTTTCTTGCTGAGTTTTAATTTGTAACCAAGTTCAGATATTCGCTCGAGTAGCTTTGCCAATTCAATGTCAATTATTTTGTCAATATGATCTCTTTCTAAATTATTGAACACCACCACATCATCGATTCGGTTTAAAAATTCTGGGGCAAAGGTTTTTTTGAGTGCATTTTCAATCACAGCTCTTGCATTGGCACTTTCTTGTTCTCTTTGGGCCGATGTTCCAAAGCCTACACCTGTTCCAAAATCTTTTAATTTTCTAGCACCAACATTAGATGTCATGATAATAATTGTGTTGCTAAAATCAATTTTTCGACCTAAGCTATCAGTTAAAAAGCCATCGTCTAAAACTTGCAATAGCATGTTAAAAACATCGGGGTGTGCTTTTTCAATTTCATCAAGGAGTATGACAGCGTAAGGTTTCCGCCTCACTTTTTCTGTCAGTTGTCCACCTTCTTCATATCCTACGTATCCTGGGGGTGCTCCTACCAATCTAGAAATTGCAAATTTTTCCATGTACTCGCTCATGTCAATGCGAATAAGTGCATCACCGCTATCAAAGAGCTCGCTTGCTAAAACTTTTGCAAGCTGTGTTTTACCTACACCTGTTTGTCCTAAAAATATAAAAGACCCAATAGGCTTATTGGGGTCTTTTAGTCCCGCACGGTTTCTCTGAATTGCTTTTACAACCTTGGATACAGCTTCATCTTGACCAATGACTTTACCACTGATAAGTTCTGGTAAAACTGAAAGCTTATTGCCTTCTGTTTGTGCAATGCGATTAACAGGAACACCAGTCATCATTGAGACAACCTCAGCCACATTTTCTTCTGTCACAATTTCTCTATTGAGTTTAGATTCTGCCTCCCACTTTTCTTGCGCTTCGGAAAGGCTTTTTTCAAGCTGTTTTTCGTCGTCTCGTAGTTTTGCAGCCTCTTCATATTTTTGTTTTTTAACAACAGAATTTTTAGTAGCTCTAACCGCTTCTAATTCTGCTTCAAGTTCCACAATTTGAGCTGGAACATCAATGTTTGTTATATGTACCCTTGATCCTGCTTCGTCCAAAGCATCAATTGCCTTGTCTGGAAGAAAACGATCTGACATATATCGGCTCGTCAGTTTTACACAAGCGAGAATAGCCTCATCAGTATAATCCACGTTGTGGTGTTCTTCGTATTTGTTTTTAATATTATTGAGAATTTCAATAGTTTCATCAACAGAAGTTGGCTCAATAATGACTTTTTGAAAACGACGTTCTAAGGCGCCATCTTTTTCAATATGTTGTCGGTATTCATCAAGTGTAGTAGCGCCCACACATTGAATTTCGCCTCTTGCAAGCGCAGGTTTAAACATATTGGATGCGTCTAGACTTCCCGTGGCACCCCCGGCACCAACTATGGTGTGAATTTCATCAATAAACAAGATAACATCGTCGTTTTTTTCAAGTTCATTCATAACCGCTTTCATGCGCTCTTCAAATTGGCCACGGTATTTTGTACCTGCCACCAAACTTGCTAAATCTAAGGTTACAACGCGTTTATTGAACAAAACTCTAGAAACTTTTCGCTGAACAATTCTATTTGCCAATCCCTCTGCAATAGCAGATTTACCTACCCCTGGTTCACCAATTAAAAGCGGGTTGTTCTTTTTTCTTCTGCTTAGGATTTGTGAAACTCTTTGAATTTCTTTCTCTCTTCCCACCACGGGGTCAAGCTTACCTTCTTCAGCCATGACAGTTAAATCACGACCAAAATTATCTAAAACAGGGGTTTTTGATTTTTTATTTTTATTAGAAGATGCACTTTTTGAAAAGCCATTATCGTTGTCTTTGGAATCCTCAGATTCACTGCTCGAAAAAGCTTCAGATGTAGGTGACTCTTTGTAGGTAGAACTATCTTCCGTTATCATTTGCTTAAATTGATCTTTGACATTGTCGTAATTGACGCGCAATTTGTTGAGTAATTTTGTTGTAGGGTCGTTTTCATTTCTCAAGACGCAGAGCAATAAATGAGCCGTATTGATGGATTTGCTTTGAAAGAGCTTGGCTTCTAAAAAAGTTGTTTTGAGGGCGCGTTCTGCCTGCCTTGTTAGGTGTAAGTTTTTTTTCTCGTTTGTGGCTGTGCTTATGTTGGGATTTGCAGGGCTTAAAATTTCTACTTTGCGACGCAGTAGGCTCAAGTCAACGTCCAGTGCATTTAGTATTTCGACCGCCTTTCCCTGGCCGTCTCGCAACAGCCCAAGCATTAAGTGTTCCGTACCAATAAAATCATGCCCTAGTCGCAATGCTTCTTCCTTGCTAAAAGAAATCACATCTTTAACTCGAGGTGAGAAGTTGTCATCCATCTAAATATATTTTGGATAAAAATACAAATTTTATAGGGGATTATTCAAAACAAAATCTTAAAAAATAAATATTTGGAATAACCATAGTAAAAACAATTAAAAATCAAAATATTTTAGGGTTAATTTATCAAATCATAACGCCTTAAAATTGTTGATAAAATAGTCCAAAAAAAGAGAGTTTTTTAAGTGTTAAAATAGGGGAAAGTTTTATATTAGCTAATAGGTAAAAATTGCAATAAAATTATTTATGATTGAAGGAGAAAAGTTAATCCCAATTAATATAGAGGATGAAATGAAATCAGCATACATCGACTATTCGATGTCTGTGATTGTTTCCAGGGCTCTGCCAGACGTTCGAGACGGGTTAAAACCCGTTCACCGCCGGGTGTTATATGGCATGCATGAATTAGGTGTAAAATCCAATACGGCACACAAAAAATCGGCAAGAATTGTTGGGGAAGTTCTCGGGAAATATCACCCCCATGGAGATACATCCGTTTATGATACCATGGTGCGCATGGCACAAGAATGGAGTCTGCGTTATATGTTGGTTGATGGACAAGGAAATTTTGGCTCCATTGATGGAGACAGTCCCGCTGCGATGCGTTACACAGAGGCACGCATGCGAAAGATATCAGAAGACATGTTGGCCGATATTGATAAAGAAACCGTTGATCATAAATTAAATTTTGACGATACCCTCAAAGAACCTACTGTTTTACCCACGCGCATTCCCGGCCTGTTGGTCAATGGTGCTTCTGGTATCGCTGTTGGGATGGCAACCAATATGCCCCCGCATAATCTTTCGGAAGTCGTTGATGGTATTACAGCTTATATAGATGATAATTCCATTGAAATTGATGCGCTTATGCAACATGTCAAGGCCCCTGATTTTCCAACAGGAGGCATCATATATGGCTACGATGGTGTCAAAGAAGCTTTTGAAACGGGCCGTGGTCGCATCGTCATGCGGGCCAAAGCCAATATAGAAGAAGTTAATGGTCGAGAGTGCATCATTGTTAGTGAAATCCCTTATCAAGTCAATAAAGCAGACATGATTAAAAAAACAGCGGATCTTGTCAATGATAAAAAACTAGAGGGAATTTCAACCATTCGTGATGAATCTGATCGCAACGGAATGCGTATTGTATACGTTTTGAAGAGAGATGCAATTCCGAACATCGTTCTAAATAAGCTTTTTAAATACACAGCCTTGCAGTCATCATTCAGTGTAAACAACATCGCCCTTGTCAATGGGCGTCCAGAAATGCTGAATCTTAAAGATATGATTCATCATTTTGTGGAGCACCGTCATGAAGTGGTTGTTCGTAGGACAAAATATGAACTGCGCAAAGCCGAAGAACGCGCTCACATTTTAGAAGGTCTTATTATCGCTTCTGACAATATTGACGAAGTCATTAAAATCATTCGAGCCTCTTCTAATCCAGACGAGGCCCGTGAAAATCTAATCAAGCGTTTTGAACTTAGTGACATCCAAGCCAAAGCCATTGTTGAAATGCGTTTGCGTCAGTTGACAGGATTAGAGCAGGATAAATTACGATCTGAGTACGAAGCTTTGATGGAAACCATTGAAGATCTCAAGGACATTCTTGATAAAAAAGACCGTCGCATGCAAATTATTAAAGATGAATTGCTGGTGGTAAAGGATAAATACGGGGATGAACGCCGTTCTGTAATTGAATATGCTGGAGGCGATTTGTCTATCGAAGATATGATTCCAAATGAACAAGTCGTGATTACGATTTCTCATGCAGGCTATATCAAAAGAACCTCTTTGACGGAATACCGAACTCAAAATAGAGGTGGGGTCGGTCAAAAAGCATCCACCACTAGAAATGAAGACTTTTTAGAACATTTATTTGTGGGAACAAATCACCAATACATGTTATTCTTCACTCAAAAAGGAAAATGTTTTTGGATGCGAGTTTACGAAATTCCTGAAGGTAGTAAAACCTCTAAGGGCCGCGCCATTCAAAATTTAATCAACATAGAACAAGACGATAAGGTAAAAGCATTCATTTGTACACAAAACCTAAAAGATGAAGACTACATCAATGCGCATTATGTCATCATGGCCACTAAAAAAGGACAGGTTAAGAAAACATCTTTAGAGCAATATTCTAGACCCCGAACCAATGGAATTAATGCGATTACCATTCGTGAAGGCGATGAATTATTAGAAGCTAAACTGACTACTGGAGAGAGCCAAGTGATGTTGGCATTAAAATCTGGAAAAGCCATCCGATTTGAGGAAGCCAAAACACGTCCTATGGGCCGTGGTGCTTCAGGTGTTCGTGGAATTACGCTGGCGCATCATGAGGATGCAGTTATTGGCATGATTTCTGTCAATGATATGGAGAGTAATATTTTAGTGGTTTCTGAAAATGGTTATGGCAAACGCTCAAGCCTGGAAGACTACCGTATCACCAATAGAGGTGGAAAAGGGGTTAAAACCATTTCAATAACGGATAAAACAGGTCATTTGGTTTCTATTAAAAATGTAACTGATGAAGATGATTTAATGATCATCAATAAATCTGGTATCGCTATAAGAATGGCCGTTGAAGATCTTAGAGTCATGGGACGCGCTACACAGGGTGTTAAGCTGATCAATTTAAAAGGCAGTGATTCCATTGCTGCGGTTGCCAAAGTGATGAAAGATGAGGAAGAAGAAATCGATGAAAACGCTGCTGAAGCTGAGGGGGCAGAAGTTCAATCCCAAGATGAAAATACATCTGAAAATAGCCCCGAAAACACACAAACTGAGGATTAATAAAATCACAAAAAACTATGAAAAAATATCTAATTTTAGGATTTGTAATGATGTTTGTTGGATCTATTTCCGCTCAAAAAAAAGAATTACGAAACGCAGGAAAAGCGCTTGACAAAGGAAATTTTGAAAAAGCAACAATGGCTTTAAATGCTGCAGAGGCATTATTAGAATCCATGGATGACAAACAAAAAAGTGAATTTCATCTTTTAAAAAGTAAGCTTTATTTTAATGGAGGTGCTGCAAATCTAGAGGATACTGTAATGGCCATAGAAGCATTTGAAAAGGTTTCTAATTCCAACAATGCTCAGTCCAAAGAAAAGCATCTTTTGAACCTCATTAATCATTTGGTAAACAAGGGTAGTGATTTTGTTGAAAAAAATGATTACTCCTCCGCATCAGATTGTTTTTCTAATGCCTACCGCATCTCTAAAAAAGACACAATATATTTATATTATGCCGCTTCATCATCTGTAAATGCTAAAGAATATGACAAATCATTGACCATGTATAAAGAGTTAAAATCTTTAAATTTTACAGGCATTGAAAAGCAGTATTTTGCATTAAATATAATCACAAATATGGAAGAAGCTTTTGATAATAAGTTATTGCGAGATGCTTCCGTTCAGGCAAAAACACATTCCAATCCAACTGAAAAAAAATCTAAGTCTAGATACCCAGAAATCATTAAAAATATGGCTTTAATTTACAACCAAATGGGGGATACTGAAAAGGCTTTGGGGGCCATGCTTGAAGCAAGAGCCGAAAACCCAGACGATCTAAACCTCATCTTGACTGAGGCCAATGTGCATTATACCATGGGGAACATTGATAAATTTAAAAGTTTATTAGAATATGCGACTGAGTTGGATTCTGAAAATCCAGAACTACAATACAATTTAGGTGTAATTGCGGCGGAGGCCAATGATGTAGAAAATGCCAAAAAATATTACACCCGTGCTATTGAATTAAACCCAAAATATATTAATGCTTATATCAATTTAGCCGCTTTGATTTTAGGACAAGAGGAATCCATTATTGACGAGATGAATAATTTGGGTACCTCTGCTGCCGATGACCGTCGTTATGATGAACTAAGATTGGAAAGAAAGGAACTTTATTTTGAAGCGATTCCATATTTAGAACAAGCGATTGACATAGACTCTAACAACTTTCAAGCTGCTAGAACACTTTCTAATATATATTCTGCTACTGGCGATGATGCCAAAGCTAAAGAATATAGAGACTTAGCCAATAGCTTGAAAAAATAACATTTAGATTTTTACAGAGAAGCCATACAATGTATGGTTTTTTTGTTTTAAAACACTTCAAGATTCAGCGTATTTGCTATTTTATATTCTTTTAATCACTCGAAGTTTATGGGAATGGGTGTGAAGATCCACATTGTAAATACCAGTTTGGTCCAATCGGTCGATGCGGACTTTGCCATGGGCATGAATGATATGGTTGTTTTCCATGATGATGCCTACATGTGTGATAGCCCCTTCTTTATTATCAAAAAAGGCGAGGTCACCTGGGCTACTTTCTTCAATAAAACTTAAGTCATCTCCTTGTGTCGCTTGCTCAGAAGCATCTCGCATGAGTTTGAATCCATTGAGTCGGTATACCATTTGTGTAAATCCAGAACAATCGATGCCAAAAGGGGTTTTGCCACCCCAAAGATAGGGAGCGTTTAAGTACATTAGGGCGGTTTCAATAAGTTGCTCTTTATTTTTTTTCCCAACCAATTTTTCACATTCAAAGTGGTGATTAAGTAAGGCAGTAGCATTTAAAATACTGCCCAAAACAATAGGTTGCAGTTGTTTATTTGCGTCCGTAATTAAATTTACTAAATCTGCACAAAATATTTCATCTTGAGAATTTAAACGGGAATAATCAGATTTTTCAATCCATTGAAACTGTTTGTTGTCAATCCAACCTTCGTATTTATCAAAACTTAGTCGAATCTTGCTCCATTTTTTGCGATGCTCTAAAACTTTGAAGCATTCGCCGTACAGCAGCTGAGATGTCAATTCGCTTCTATCCGAAGGTTCCTGTCTTAATCCCACAATGCTATGGTTGCATAGCCCGTATTGCATTCCTTATTTAATTTCGTTTAAGAATGAGTGCAGAAGCTCCACCACCACCATTACATATGGCAGCAGCTCCAAGAGTTCCATTATTTTGTTCCAAAACATTTATTAGAGTGACTACAATTCGTGCCCCTGAGCAGCCTAAGGGGTGTCCCAAAGAAACAGCCCCGCCATTGACATTTACTTTTGCAGCATCAAGTCCCAAAATTTTAATATTGGCCAATCCAACCACAGAAAATGCTTCATTTAATTCAAAATAATCAACATCATCAATTTGTATATTGGCTTTTTTTAGCGCTTTTGGGAGTGCTTCGGCTGGTGCAACTGTAAACCACTCTGGTTCTCTAGCGGCATCGGCGTAACTTACTATCGTAGCCAGTGGTTTAAGCCCTAGAGCATTGGCCTTTTCTAGGCTCATCATGACCACTACTGCGGCCCCATCATTGATGGTGGAAGCATTGGCTGCAGTGACCGTGCCATCTTTTGTAAATGCAGGTCTTAGGCTTGGTATTTTTTCAAGTTTAACGTTGGTATATTCTTCATCTTTAGAAACAATTATAGATGCACCTCTTCGCTGGGGTACTTCGACAGGGATGATTTCGCTGTCAAATTTACCCAGATTCCAGGCTTCTTTAGCGCGTTTATAAGATTCGATGGCAAAAGCATCTTGATCTTCTCTTGTAAATCCATATTCCACAGCACAGGCATCTGCGTATACGCCCATTGCCTGTTCGCTGTAAGCATCTACAAGGCCATCTTTTTGCATGCCGTCTTCAAGGGTTCCTGCGCCAAATTTTTTGGCCTCTCTGGCATTGTAGTAATGGGGAATAGAGCTCATATTTTCCATTCCTCCTGCAACAATAATATTGGCATCACCTAAGGCAATGCTTTGGGCCGCTTGCTGAATGGCCTTCATGCCTGAAGCACAAACTTTATTTATGGTAGTACAAGGGACTGTTTCTGGAATTCCAGCAAAAATAGCAGCTTGTCTTGCAGGCGCTTGACCTGTACCTGCTTGTACGACGTGACCCATTAAGACCGCGTCGACATTATTAGGGTTCAAATTAATTTTGTCTATGGCGCCTTTGATGGCTATAGCGCCTAGTTTTGGAGCTGAAATACTTGTTAAGCCGCCCATAAAACTTCCTATGGGGGTACGGATTGCAGAAACAATCACAACATCTTTATTCATAGTAAAAGATTTAATTTAAGTACATCTAATGTAATTAATTTTTAGGATATAAGGGATGGTATTTTTAGCTTTTTATAACAAAATGCCCTAATTTTAGAACTTTTGAGAGTCCTCTTTTTTATGAACTTTATTTTAATTTTATATTGCAGTTAATTAATTATTATTAATGAATCAATTTTTAAATAAATTTTACAGAAATCACAGCCTTATATACAAGATTTTTCTTTTTGTTATAACCACTGTATTAATTGTTTACCTGTTTCCAAAAAGCGGCACATTTAGATACAGTTTTGAAAAGGGAAAACCTTGGCAATCTGAAAATTTATACGCACCTTTTGATTTTGCAATTAAAAAATCTAATGAGGAGATTGAAAATGAAAAAATATTAATTTCAAAAGAAGCATCTGTTTTTTTTGAAGTAGATACAGCGCTTTTAAATCAGGTTAAATTAAATCATAAGATAGCATTTGATAAAGGTTTTTTTGAAATGCCGGCTGGCCCATTAAAACTAAAAATGTTTGATGCAAGCATTTCTATTTTAGATGGGTTTTACAAAGCTGGTGTCCTTCCTGAGGAATACAATTTTAGTCCAAATAAAATTATTTCGATTTTAATTGATAATACTCAGACTAAAGCCGTCCCTTACAATCAATTTTTCCCGCAAACCAATTTAAATGCCTTTATTGATTCAAAATTATTAGGAACTGAAGCGGAGTCATACATAACGATTTTTAAAACTGTTTTCTTTGATATTGTTGTCCCTAATACAGTTTACAACGAGGCATTAACAAAATCCGCTTTAAATGAGCGTCTTGATCGAATTGCATTGGTGCGAGGTCGTGTTGAAAAAGGGACTTTAATCATTTCTAAGGGTGAGGTTGTTCAAGGGGATAAATTGGCTGTTTTAAAATCGCTGCAATCAGAATATGAATCGCAAGTATGGACAGAGGCCAATTATGTTTGGATTTTATCAGCCTATACTGTTTTAGTAGCCTTGGCCTTACTGATGTTGTTGTTGTTCTTGAGAAAGTACCGCTCAGAAATTTTTTCAAACAACACCAAGGTAACTTTTATATTTTTTAATATTTTGTTGATGGTTTTATTGACCACACTTGTCATTAATTTTAATTCGGGCTACATTTATGTGGTTCCCCTTTGTATTTTNCCACTCATTNTAAAAGCNTTTTTTGACGCGCGNTTNGGNCTTTTNACNCANGTTATAACGGTTTTACTGTTGGGGTTTGTTGTTACNAACAATTATGAGTATATGTTTTTACAGATAATTGCNGGAATTGTTACGATTTTGACGGTTTCTGAGCTCTACAAAAGAGCTAATTTATTTATTTCAGTTGGGCAAATTACCCTTATATATATCATTGCTTATTTTGCTTTCTATGTCATACATGAAGGTAATATTGATGGCCTTAAATGGGAAAACTTTTTACTCTTTGTGCTTTGTGGTTTGGCGACTCTTTTTGTTCAGCCCCTTATTTATGCATATGAAAAACTTTTTAGTTTGGTTTCTGATGTTTCTCTATTGGAACTTTCAGACACCAATACGCCCCTACTAAAAGAATTGTCCGACAAAGCGCCTGGTACTTTTCATCATTCCCTAAATGTAGCAAATTTATCAGAGGCGTGTGCCAATGAAATAGGGGCCAATGCGATGTTGATTCGTGTTGGTGCTTTGTATCACGACATCGGTAAAATGGCCAACCCTACTTATTTTACTGAAAATCAATCTACAGGAACCAACCCACACGACGAATTATCACCAAAAGAAAGTGCCAAAATTATAATAGATCATGTGATTAACGGCATTGAAATCGCTAAGAAAAATAATTTGCCAGACCGTGTGGTAGAGTTTATAAGAACCCACCATGGTACTAGTACGGTGCGTTATTTTTACAATAAACAAATGGAATTAAATTCAGAATTTGATTCCTCAGGTTTCAAATATAATGGTCCCAAACCTTTTAGTAAAGAAACAGCTATTTTAATGATGTGCGACAGTGTGGAGGCCGCTTCTAAGAGTTTAAAAGACCCAACATCTACAAAAATTAATTCGTTTGTAGATGCTATTATAGGCATTCAAATGGATGCCAATCAATTTTTAAATGCTAACATTACCTTCAAAGAAATTGAGTCCATAAAAAAAGTTTTAAAGCACAAGTTGGCAAACATGTACCACCTTCGTATAGAATATCCTGAATGAAGACATTTAGGAATTAAAAAATTAAATAAATTGTTTGCGTTCTTCCCAATGAAAAGGTACATTTGCATCCGCAATTTTATTGCATAAGTTCATTATAAATTAGGAGAGGTGCCAGAGTGGTAATGGAGCAGATTGCTAATCTGTCAACGCGCAAGTGTTGCCCGGGTTCGAATCCCGGTCTCTCCGCAGCTAATAAACAACAATACGGGGTGTAGCGTAGCCCGGTTATCGCGCCGCGTTTGGGACGCGGAGGTCGCAGGTTCGAATCCTGCCACCCCGACTGTAGTTGTTTTTTAGGATAACCAAATTCGGGGTGTAGCGTAGCCCGGTTATCGCGCCGCGTTTGGGACGCGGAGGTCGCAGGTTCGAATCCTGCCACCCCGACCAAGACGACGTCTTTTAATGGTCGCATAGCTCAGCTGGATAGAGCACCTGCCTTCTAAGCAGGCGGTCCTAGGTTCGAATCCTAGTGCGATCACATATAACCCTCTAATATTTAGAGGGTTATTTTGTTTTTGGAAGTTTCTTTGTGGTTCTAGTTCAAATCAAATACTGCCTTTTTATTCTTTTGTTTGATTTGAATAAAAAAATATTAATCATGTATTTAATTTAAAAATTATTAGATTTACAATAGATTAAAATAATGAATACAAACACATGCCATCATTAAGTCCATCCACATCTGTTTTAGGCTTTCGAAAAGCCAAGCACCTTTTAAGACGTGCTTGTTTTCATTATTCTAAATCGACATTGAATTATTTTGCTACTTTAACACCTGCCCAAGCTGTTTCTGAGTTATCCTTAGATGCTACTACCCCTTGGATGGACCCATATGACACAACAACGAATAGTCAGAATGGTTTAGTTGATGGTTTTTGGATTCATAATGGAAACCCACCTTCTTCATATCCATACGGACAAAATAAAAAAAGAGGCATTGTAAGCGGTTGGTGGTGGTACAATATGATGCAACAAAATAAATTAAAGCATAAGCTAGTTTTTTTTCTCCACACTTGTTTTACTGTATCCAAAGATAATGGAGCAGGAAAATCATCATATTTTTATGATTATCTAAGGCTTTTAGATTTTTATGCCTACGGTAGTATAAAAGATTTGGCTAAAAAAATAACATTCGATAATGCTATGTTGTATTATTTAGACAATACAACAAATAATAAAAATAATCCAAATGAGAACTATGCACGAGAATTTTTGGAATTATTCACCATTCAAAAAGGGCCACAAATAGCAGAGGGTAATTACACCAATTACACTGAACAAGACATTCAGCAAGCTGCAAAAATATTTTCAGGTATTAAAGTAAAACCTTTAAGAGATACGATTGATCCAGATACAGGTATCCCATTTGGATACGTGAACGTATCTCAACATGATATTAATTCGAAAACATTCAGCAGTGCTTTTAATAACACAACAATTAGTGGCGGTACAAGTCAAAGTGCTGTAGTAAATGAATTAAATGAATTTGTTGATATGGTTTTTGGAATTCCAGAAACTGCTAAAGCATATTGTCGCAAACTTTATAGATTTTTTGTTAGAAGAGAGTGGGATAGTGATGTTGAAAATCAAATTATATATCCACTATCGATTCATCTTATAAATTCAAATTTCAATCTCCTTTCTACTGTTCAAACTTTATTGCAATCACAACATTTTTTTGATGAAGATAATACTGATGCATCCAATGAAATTGTCGGAGGTATTATTAAACCACCATTACAATTTATTAGCGAGCTCATATCATTAATTGATATGCCTCTTCCAAACCCTGAAGCATCAAGTTCAAATCCACCAAGCAATTGGTCAGCAGACCAACTTGACTTTTATCACTTTTATTGGCAATTTTGTCATAAAACTTTTTTCCCTGGATCAGGGATGAATATATTTTCACCAGAAACCGTGGCAGGATATCCTGCAGATTATCAAGGACCCGATTATGACCGCAGCTGGTTTAGTTCTAATACTATAGTAGCACGTTACAAAACAATTGAATCACTTATTACCGGGAAAAATCAAATTTTAGGTGTTCAAACAAACTCAAATGGAGTTAATTACTATCAAAATATTAAAGTTCAATTTAATTCTATTGATTTTATTTCGAATCCAAATAATATTACCAATCCTTATGACTCAACTGTATTAGTTTCTGAGCTTGTAGAATTGCTTTTCTGTGAAAGTATCACACAATCTCGATTAGATTATTTTATTCAATCTCTTAATGACTTAGACCCTGGTTACTGGGCGGGTGCTTGGGCCGAATATGTGCAAAATGGAAATACTGTTCAAGTCAAGACACGTTTAGACGCCTTGTTCACAAAGTTGATTAATGCACCAGAATTTCAATTGATGTAAAAAGATTCTAGATGAAAAGAAGAAAATTTATTAAGCTTACAAGTACGGCATCAGCAGCAGGTCTTTTGCCAATACAGCTGAATACATCTTTTAAATTTTTAAATAATTTTTCAAATTGTGATTTTTCCAACAGAAAAATTGTTTTAATCGAGTTGGCAGGTGGAAATGATGGTCTTAATACGGTGATTCCTTTAGATGTTTATTCTGATTATGTTCAAATGCGCCCTACTCTCCACGTACCCTCCTCCAATGCACTTCACCTTAATACTATAGATTCAAGTATTCAAGGAACTAATCAAGATATTGCTTTTCATCCTGCATTTTCCGGCATGTATAATTTGTTTGACCAGGATCAGTTACACATTATTCAATCTGTAGGCTATCCTTCACAGAATAAAAGTCATTTCGCATCTATTGATATTTATAATACTGGAAATGATGGTAATAATTGGAACAATGGTCAAGGCAGTGGTTGGATGGGTCGTTTTTTAGAAAACCACCATAGTGATTTATTTCCTACTAATTTTCCAGTGGGAATTCAAATTGGGTCACCAAATACATCACTTGGTTTCCATGGAGAAAATGAACATGGTTTAGCGATGAACTTGAGTGGACAAGATTCAGAAAATTTTTACTCTATTTTAAGTGGTCTTTCCGGACAATATCCGACAAATTTTCCAGACTCGCATTATGGAACCGAACTTCAATACATTGTTGATACCGATGCAGTGTCCAACATTTATGCGCAAGCAATTTCTGATTCTTTTAATAATGGTAGTAATTTTTCAGGATCGAATTATCCCGACAACGATTTAGCGGACCAATTAAAAACAGTGGCGCGTTTGATTCGTGGTGGGATTGAAACTAAGGTATACCTTGTACGCATTGGAGGCTTTGATACGCACAACAACCAAGTTCAGGGCGCTGGTGATTTGCAGGGAAGACATTTCGATTTGTTGGATGAATTATCTACTGCTGTTGAGGCTTTTATGACTGATTTGAATTCTGATAGTGTTGGTGATGATGTTGTTGGAATTACCATATCTGAGTTTGGAAGAAAAGCCAAGGAGAATGGTAGCTTTGGAACAGACCATGGAGAGGTCGCTCCTGTTTTTGTTTTTGGGAAGCCTGTACAAAGTGGTATTTCTGGAGTGAATGTAGATTTTAGTGAAGCTACACAAAATAATAATTACCAGATTAAAACAGTTCAATTTGATTATAGACAATCTTTGGCTACACTAATGCAGGATTTTCTTGGTTCAGACTCATCTAGTATAAACAGTGCTTTTATAGATAATTTGACAAGCGCTAGTTTTGCAGATCAAAAAATCCAAGATTTATTAAAGACGAGCTATGTTGTTCCAGAGAGTTGTTACAATCAAAACTTGGGAATAGAAAATCCTGATTTGGACGATTGGTTGGTATATCCAAATCCTTTTAAAACTCATTTTAATATTAAAGGCTTATCAACCAATTCTAAATCATCCACCTCTTTTGTCCTAGTGAATCAATTTGGGCAAAGTATTCATAGGGGTTATTTGAATTTTGTTGATGGAACCGCTCGTGTTGATCTTCCAAACCTTAACACTGGGATTTATATTTTAATCCTTAAAAATGCCTACAAAACCCAAAGTTTCAAACTTTTGGGAGGAGCAATTCAATGAAAATAGTGATGGGTAATTTTTCAACAACAAAAAAATCATCAAACAATAGCTGTTCAATTTTAGTGGTGTTACATATTTTTTTATCTTGTCTAAAAATAATACAAATGAAAAAATTAATTTATTTAATCCCTCTAATTATAGCTTTTGTTTCATGCACTGATGAAAAAGATCCAACAATTTACAATGCAGATTTAGGCATTATAGAAAACCTAAATAATGGTGTTGTTCCAGCAGATATAGTGGCCAATGTTGGATCTGAGGCGCTTTATGGGCTGGACTATGGTGGGGGCTATATATTTCATTTTGATGAAAATGATGGAGGTTTAATTGTTGCTACTGATTATTCTCAAATCGGTAATGTAGCTTGGGGAGACATCTTTCAACTTGATACGTCAATAGAAATTGGCTCAGGAGATTTGAATACTCAACAGATTGTTGAAGGGAATTTGAATGATAATAGTTCCAATGGTTTTGAACATGGTAATAACGAATATGTTTTTAAAATAGTTAGCGATTTAGAATTCAATGGCTTCAATGATTGGTTCGTTCCAAGTAGGGATTCAATGGCTGCTATCTACAGTAATGTACATTCATTAGGTTTTGGAAATTTCAATCAAAATATCATCTACTGGTCATCAACAAAAATCGGTTATCAACCTTATGTAATGGGTTTTAATTTTGACTCATGGGGGGGAGAACCCTTTTTAGGTAATTGTGCTAGTCCAAATGGCGTTATGATTGCTCGTAAAGTGAATTAGAATCGTAATTTATAGTACTAAATTTAAACAATAAAAAAGCGCCCTTTAGAGCGCTTTTTTATTGTTTTGGGATGAAGTTTTACTTTTTTTTATCACGAATCCATTGTTCTACATATTCAATTTTACCATCCACATTAAAATAGAATTGTTCCATCAACTCTTTGTCCCAAACAGTCCCATCTTTAGCAACACGCTTTTCTGTGGCTGATACCAATACACCAGACGCAGGATCGGTATTTTGAATTTTTAAAGGCACAAT
>NZDM01000031.1 GCA_002690085.1 Flavobacteriaceae bacterium | reverse complement strand
TTTTACTTGAGAATCTTCCGCGACATACCATAATTTTTGAACTTCATTTTTAGATATAGAGATTACGGATGTAGGCGCTTGTTTTTGGATTGCTTTAATGAGGTCTGAAATCGCCTTTTGATCTCTATAGATCAATAAAACGGCGTCGGCGTTAAAACGTGTTTCTTTTAAGTATTTTTTAAAGACTAACTCCCTAGGTTTTACGGTATTTTCATGTTTCTTAATGCGTCCTATCTTGTAATCCCTTAGGTTGGCTTTTGCAATTATTCCATTATAAGTTTTGCCATTTAGGTTCAGTTCTTGAATGTAAAAACCAGGTTTTTGGTCTTTTATTAATAGACCATTTGACTTAAATTGGTCATAATTTTTTTTAACGTTCTCGAAGCGTTTTGAATTGGGTAATTTTTTTCTGGGGTTTATATTATCTTTGATGATCTGTAAGAATGAATGCGGATTGGTTTTTAAAATATCTTCAATTTCCTCTGGATTGTAAAGTTCAAAAGATTTACTGCTAAAATTTTTAGAAATACAGTCATTTGGCCTTACGGCACAAAAAGGATTGATGAGCGTCATAGTGTGTAGGTTTTGAGGGTTAAATTTTTATAAATCTGTTGGCTGGGACAATCGCTTTATTTTCTTTGGCATAATTGTAAAAACCTTCTCCTGATTTTTTACCAAGGTTACCGGCTTTCACCATATTGACTAATAAGGGATTAGGGGCATATTTTGGGTTTTTAAAGCCCTTGAACATAACTTCCAAAATGGAAAGACAAACGTCTAAACCAATAAAATCTGCGAGTTCAAGAGGTCCCATTGGGTGCGCCATACCTAGTTTCATGATGCTGTCAATTTCTAAGACACCACTCACGCCGCATTGAAGGGCTTCAATAGCTTCATTGATCATCGGCATTAAAATTCGGTTTGCAATAAACCCGGGATAATCGTTTGCCAAAACAGGAGTTTTACCGATTTCTTTGGTAAGTTTTACAATAAAATCTGTAACTGATTTATCGGTATTATATCCACTGATAATCTCCACAAGTGGCATAATGGGAACCGGATTCATGAAATGCATCCCAATAACTTTACCAGGCCGTTTGGTTGCAGCCGCTATTTTGGTAATGGAAATGGAGGAGGTGTTAGTGGCTAAAATTGTATTTTTTGGGCTAGTTTCATCAAGAATTTTAAAAATTTCAATTTTAACTGCCTCATTTTCGGTTGCTGCTTCAACCACAAGACTGGTATTTTCAACCCCTTTGTTTATATCAGTATAGGTTGTAATATTTTTAATTGTGCTTGTCTTTTGGTCATTTGAAATAACGCCTTTTTCAAGCATGCGATCCAAATTTTTTGAAATGGTTTGAAGTGCTTTGTTCAATGCTATTTCATCAATATCAATTAAATTTACACGGTAGCCCGATTGCGCAAAGCTGTGTGCAATTCCATTGCCCATGGTTCCCGCTCCAATCACTGCCATATTTTTCATAAGTTGAATTTTAGAAACAATTAATAATTTGATGCGCAACTTTTAGCGCATTGGCTCCATCGCGCAGTGTTACTATGGGTTTTGTGTTGTTTTCAATGGCCTCTGCAAAAGTTTCGAGTTCATCCAAAATGGCGTTGTTTGTAGCGATTTTAGGATTTTCAAAATAAATTTGTTTTTTGACCCCTTCAGCATTTTGTAAAATCATGTCGAAATCACCCGGAAATTCAGAGGCGTCTTTCATTTTGACTACCTCTGTTTTTTTCTCAAGAAAATCAATACTGATGTAAGCATCTTTTTGAAAAAAACGACTCTTACGCATGTTTTTTAAAGAAATACGACTGGCTGTTAAATTAGCGACACAACCATTTTCGAATTCAATTCGTGCATTGGCAATGTCTGGCGTTTCGCTGATTACGGAGACCCCATTGGCTAGTACAGAAAGCACAGGCGATTTTACCACACTAAGAATGATGTCTATGTCGTGAATCATTAAATCTAACACAACTGGGACATCAGTACCTCTCGGGTTGAATTCTGCAAGTCGGTGCGTTTCGATGAACATTGGGTGCTTAATTTCAGATTTAATAGCCTTAAAGGCAGGGTTAAAACGCTCTACGTGCCCTACTTGTCCTCGTAAATTATTTTCTGAAACCAATAGACGAATGTGCTCGGCTTCTTCAACAGTACTAGTAATGGGTTTTTCAATAAAAATATGTTTTCCCTTTGTGATGGCTTTGATGGCGCAATTGTAATGCGACAATGTAGGGGTCACAATATCAACCACATCCACGGCATCAATAAGGGCGTCTAATTGCTCAAAATAGGAGTATTTGAATTCTTTGGCCACGCTTTGACCAATCGCGATATCAGGATCATAGAATCCAATAAGTTCATATTTTTTAGATTGATCAAGTAATTTTAAATGAATTTTGCCAAGGTGTCCCGCACCCAATACGCCTACTTTTAGCATCTTATTAATTTTGTACAAAATTAAATATTTTAATGGTATTCTAAATAAATATGATTCAAAACCTTAAGTTTTTAAAATTCTTTCCCCATTTTAATTTTAATCTCAACATTGTTTACTTAATTTTGAAAATGAAATTTAACAGATTTGATAGATTCATTTAAACACAAAGGACTGCGGCAGAAACTCGTTGACAATCTGATTTCAAAGGGTATCAAAAATGAAGCAGTTTTAGAAGCTATTCGGACAATTCCCAGACACTGGTTTATGGATTCTAGTTTTCTGGACCATGCTTATCAAGATAAAGCTTTTCCTATTGCTGCCAACCAAACCATTTCTCAGCCTTACACGGTGGCCTATCAAACAGAACTTTTAGAAGTTGAGCCCAATCACAAAGTTTTAGAAATTGGAACTGGTAGTGGATACCAAACTGCAGTTTTATGCCTTTTGGAAGCGGAAGTTTACAGCATTGAACGTCAGTTAGAATTATTTAAAAAAACGAGTTTATTTTTACCAAAAATTGGCCATGTGGCAAAGCGTCTTATTTTTGGTGATGGTTATAAAGGTTTAAAAGAAGAGGCACCTTTTGATCGAATTTTGGTCACAGCAGGGGCTCCTTTTGTACCCAAACCCTTGTTAGCCCAACTCAAAGTTGGGGGGCGTCTGGTAATCCCTGTTGGAGAGGAAGAGCAAGTGATGACACTTTACATTCGCAGTGGTCTAAAGAACTTTGAAAAACATGAATTTGGGAACTTCAAATTTGTTCCAATGCTTGAAGATAAATCTTAAAAACTCAGTCCAAACATCAAGGCTTCGTCCCTTTTTCCTCTTTCGAAAGAATGCACATAATCTACTCTTAAAAAGCGGTATTTTTTCCATCCTAAATTGGCGATGCCAACATTCATTTCAGTGTAGGGGTGAGCAGCATTTCTGGAAATTCCATGCATACCTATGATTAAATTATAGTTTAGTTTGTTGATTAAAGGAATTTTACCCAATGCGTAGCCTTTAAAATTGTGTTCTGCATGGTATTCCAAGTAATCACTNGNTGNACTGTAGTCGTAATAGTGTAAATTTTTAAAGCTATTTANATAATTTCCTCTAGTATTNANATGNGTTAGATTNCCATTAAAGTGTTTNAAATCAATAAAAGAGAGGCTGTTNTTTTNAAAAAAAGTGCCNCCCNTTAAATTGTAANCAANAANTCCTATCGATTTTAAATTGACCTCTTGTCTAAGTTGTGCAGTCAAATGGTCAAAATTATAATCAGAAATACTGGCATTAAAACCTTTGGTATAATTTAAAAATAGTTTTGGATAATCCGAGTTGCTGATATTGATTTTTAAATCGGGGTAGCTCATGAATTTTTCTCCAAATCCAATTCCAACACCCAAGTTAAATTTTAACAAATTGTGATTTGAGAATGCAGCAGTTCCAAATCCATCTGGATTCAAGGGGTTGTTACTGCTGTAATTCACATCCGCTTTTGGAAATACCACATAATCTGTTGTATTGAAAAGCGCTTTGCGTTTTTCGTATGACAAACTCGAACTAAAACTAACCCCATTAAAAAGTGCCATGCTATAATTGACTTTCGCAAAGGTTCTGTCGTATAGTTTCATAAAATTCTTTTCAAAAAATAAAGAACTAATTTGATTTAAATTTTTTGAAATTGGTTCTTCACTGTTGAATTGTTCTGTTTTGGTACCAGCACTTACACTAAGCTCTGCATTGTTAATGGCGTTAAATTTATAAGTACCTTTGACTCCAGCGCGGAAGCGCTCCGTTTCAAAACTGTAATTTAAGAGGCCGTCAAAGGCAATAAATTTTTTATAGTCGTTATACCGCTTGGTGAAATTAAGACCCAAAGAAAGGTTATAACCTTGCACCGTATTAAAAGAGAGGCCATTTATTGGCCCTGAAATGCCAAAACTTTTTTTGTTGTACGAATCTTTATAAGTATAGCCACTTATAAGCTTTCCAATTTTAAATTTATTACTCACCCGATCTACAGAATCCAAATAGACTTTAGACGTCCTTATGGTTTCTAGACTGTCTCTTTTTTTGTAATCTTCTAATTCATCATTAGTTAAAGGCACAGGTCTTGTACTGTCCCAATAAGAAGTTTTCTTTTTATTGGCATCTTTTTCAAAGGCAAGAATTTCTTTCTTATTTTGGTCTGTGCTAAGCTTTGGTTTAAGATCATAGTTTGTATAATTGGCTACAAAACTTCCATTCCCCTTAAAACCGAATAAGCGATATCCAAAATCAATGGTTTGGGAACGAACTAGCCAATGCTTTGCGGTTTTGTCAAAACTTAAATTTTGACGAATTCTAATGCTTTCAGCTGGTAAAATTTGAACTTGAGTGCCTCGAATTTTAATATCGATGCCGTATAGGGCCCAACTGTCTTCAACTATATAGATATATCCTGAAAAAACACGATCATTTTCGCGCTTCGGCAGGATATTGATCTTGTGAATTAAATGGCCTTCGCCGTCATAAAATTCACCTTCTAATTTGTAGTTGTAATAATTAAAAGCAAAATCGGCAATTGGTGAAATGATCTCGTTGTTGATGTTAACAGTATTGTTGTATAAATTATAATCAACATCCATGGCAGAATTAAAACTGATACCATTGGAATCCCCACTCACTTTAGAGGCTGTTACGGTTTCAAAAAGTTCAGGCTTGATATATTTAATTTTAGAAAGCGTTTCGGACAAATAGATATAGCCAGTTCGTGTGGAATCTAAAGCACCACCAAAGTCTCCAATTTCTTGGCCCATAAATTTTTCTGGCGCATTTTCAATTCGTATAAAACCTTTGGAATAAAAATCGGCAGTATAAGCATTTAATCTTTCTAAATACAAGGCGCGTTTTGAAATGGCTTTTCTTATAATGCGGTTGGCCGGATTTTCTTTCGTATCGATAACTACTTCTTTTAAATTGATGTTTTCATCTTCAAGAATAACATCCAGTCGGTATGGGAATGTATCAACTTTTATATTTTTTATTTCGGTTTTAAAGCCCAAAAATTGAAAGACAATCGCATAGTCACCTGGTTTTTTAATATTGATTTCATACTGCCCCTCTGCATTTGAGGTAGTTCCAGTATAGCTGTTTTGAATGTAAATATTCACATAGGGGAGTGTTTCACCATTTCGGTCTTTTACGGTACCCCTAATTTGGCTTTGAGCAATACCTACAAGCATCAGGGTAAAAAGAGTTATAATTCTTTTCATCTTATTTGTCAGGATTTAAAGTTTTTCTTTATGCGGTCTAAATTCCGTTTGTTTTCTCGGTCTTTGATGGTTTCGCGTTTGTCAAATAATTTCTTTCCTTTTGCCAAGGCAATCTTAAGCTTTGCAAAGCCTTTTTCATTGATAAAAAGTTTTGTGGGGATGATGGTAAGTCCTGTGTTTTTAACTTCTTTCTGTAGTTTACGCAACTCTTTTTTATTCAATAAAAGTTTCCGTTTTGCCTTGGGTCTATGGTTGAAATGATTACCATGGTCGTATTCTTGAACCGTCATATTGATTACGAAAAGTTCCCCGGAGTCGTTAAATTCACAAAAACTCTCA
>NZDM01000030.1 GCA_002690085.1 Flavobacteriaceae bacterium | reverse complement strand
TTAAAACAAACCAATCGGTACAAAGAATATCCACAACTGAATTAGCAGCTGGTGTTTATGTTATAAAGCTGAAAGCAGACAATGCTGTTATTTCTAAGAGATTAATCATTAGATAATAAAATAATACAATTAAGAATTTTAACGAATTATTTTTTGGTAAAGATGTAATTGAATAATTATTAAAACATAAAAATATGAGGGAGTAATTTTTACTCCCTTTTTTGTTTACAAAAAAACAAATTTAAAAATCTATGTGTTTGAATGTGGTTGATGGAGATTATGGAAAATATTTAGATTGATCTCATCCACCATTTTAACAATTGCAATAAAACTTTATAAACATTTGATATGAAAACTTAAGATTAAAGAAGACAACAAAAATACGAAAAACACCAAATGTTAATGTTTGTTTAATTATTGAAATTATATCTAAGACAAGTTTTATTTTTGTGTAAACAACAGACGTTATGGCTAAAAAAACTAAAATTAATAAAGAAAATCTTGTCGCTTTGTACATGGACACTGTACTTGATCACAATGAAGTACCCAAAAGCGTCTATTCATTTGCAAAAATGAACCATTTTGAAGAATCTGAATTTTACCGCTTCTTCGGTTCGTTTGATGCCTTAGAAGCTGCCATTTATGAGTTGTTTTTTGAAAAAACAATGAAAACACTTGAAAAAAGCAAAGAATACAAGGATTATGACGCAATGAATCAGTTGCTGAGTTTTTATTTCACATTTTTTGGCAATTTAACCGCCAATCGCAGCTATTTTTCCAAATCTCTTGAGATTGAAATGGGAGGGCTCAATCAAATGAAAAAACTTAAAACACTTCGAAAAAAGTTCTTAAACTTTATTGATGAGCTAGATTTAGGAGTAATTGATATAAAAAACAAGCGATTAGATGACATCAAAGACAGTGTGGTCAATGAATCTTATTGGATTCAAATGCTAGTGACCCTTAAGTTTTGGTTGGACGACGATTCAGCAGATTTTGAAAAAACAGATCTTTTTATCGAAAAATCTATCGCTGCGAGTTTCGAATTGGCAAATACCAAACCCCTAAAGAGTGTTGTTGATTTCGGTAAATTCTTGTTTAAAGAAAAAATTAGCATGCGTTAATGAAATCTATCGACAGAATCCCGACCTCAAAACTACAACGTGCTTCTAAATTGGTCACTACTGGTGCCAAAGTTGGTGTGAACTATATCAAATATTATGGAGAAAAAATCAGTAAAACAAAAGATATTGCCAAGGAAAACCTGAATAAAAACAATGCGGAGGATATTTATGGTGGCCTTAAACAGCTCAAAGGCAGTGCTTTGAAAGTTGCTCAAATGTTGAGCATGGAAAAAAACCTTCTTCCACGTGCTTATGTCGAAAAATTTTCTCTTGCTCAATTTTCTGTGCCGCCACTCTCCTCGCCCTTGGTTGTAAAAACTTTCAAAAAATATTTTGGTAAAGCGCCAGAAGTTATTTTTGACGAGTTTGATGCAAATTCAGTCAATGCTGCGAGTATTGGCCAAGTTCACAAAGCAAAAAAAAACGGTAAGGTTTTGGCTGTTAAAATACAATATCCTGGTGTGGCAGATAGTATTAAATCAGATTTGGCACTTGTAAAACCAATCGCTTTAAGGATGTTCAACATCAAACCTAAAGGCGCTGAAAAGTATTTTAAAGAAGTAGAAGACAAACTGACAGAAGAAACAGATTAATGCCTAGAAATTGAGCAAAGCCAAGAAATCGCCAAGGCCTGTGCGCATATTCCAAATATTTTATTTCCTAAATATTATGCACATCTGTCCTCCAATAGAATCCTTACAATGGATTTCATGAATGGGGTTCATTTGTCTGAATTTGCAAAAAAAAATAAAGATTCAAAAAAGTCAAATCAGTTGGGACAGGTGCTTTGGGACTTTTACATGCACCAAATTCACAATTTGCGTAAAGTTCATGCAGACCCACACCCTGGAAACTTTCTAATCAACGATGAAGCTCAGCTTATTGCTTTGGATTTTGGTTGCATGAAAACGATTCCAAACGATTTTTACATTCCCTATTTTGAATTGGCTGATAAATCAATAATGGACAATCCAAAATTATTCACTAAAAAACTCTATGAGTTAGAAATTTTAACAGCTGAAGATTCTCATGAGGAAACTAGTTTTTTTAAGGAGATGTTTCATGAACTGCTAAGTGTTTTTACATTACCTTTTCAAAGCAAAATATTTGATTTTTCAGATCCCGAGTTTTTTGGGAAAATTGGTGATATTGCAGAGCGTTACAGTCAAAACACTGAGCTCAGGAAACTTAACAACACACGTGGGTCAAAACACTTCATCTACATGAACAGAACCTTTTTTGGACTTTACAATTTAATGTTTGACCTCAAAGCCAATTCGGTTAGAATTAACCAATTTCAANACTACAAATGATACATTTAAAACGCAATGATTTTGANAAACTCGATCATGTCTTNAGAATAAATTTAATAAATAGCTGTTCAGGATTTAAATCTGCTAATTTAATTGGGACCAAGTCCAATNCCGGCANCTCAAATGTTGCAGTCTTTAGTTCNGTAACNCACCTAGGATCCAATCCGCCACTGCTNGGTGTGGTTTTTAGNCCGGTAANAGNTGTTCCAAGAAACACTTATGAAAACATCAAAGAAACCGGACAATTTACCATNAATCACATCCATGCACCAATTATCAAAGATGCCCATCACACTTCGGCAAAATACAGCAAGGAAGTTTCGGAATTTGAGCTCACTAAATTAGAAGAAGAATTTAAAAATGGTTGGCACGCCCCTTTTGTTAAAGATGCGCCCATTCAAATTGCGCTAACCTATTGTGAAGAATATCTTATTAAGCGTAATAATTGCATCCAACTCATTGGAGAAATAAAAGATTTATTCATTCGCGAAGATTTGTTAGAAGGCGACGGATTTATCAATCTCTCCAAAGGAAATATTGTAGCCATTAATGGTTTGGACGGATATACGCTGCCCAAACTTAAAGCCCGATTGCAATACCAACGTCCAAAAATAGACTTGAATTCTAAAATTTGACATTTTGAAAAAATCATATCTCCCTGTCAAAATATGTATGGTATGTCACCGCCCATTTTCATGGAGAAAAAAATGGGAAAAAAATTGGGAATTTGTAAAATATTGTAGTAAAAAATGCAGCAAAAACAAAGGACATCTATCGTCTGGTTCACAAATAATTTAAGAGCAAGAGACAACTTTGTGCTCAGTGCTGCTATGCAAGCTTCAAGACGAGTCATAGGGGTTTATTTTTTAACTCCCGAGAGGTTCAACGAAACTCAATTTGGTTTTAAAAAAACTGAAAAATTCAGAGCTAAATTTCTACTTCAAACACTCAATGATTTAAAATCAGAACTTGATGCGCTAAACATAAGCCTATTGGTATTCAATACTGCTGCTGAAAAACAAATGCGTGAATTGGTCAAAATATATGATGTGAAAGCAGTCTATCACCAAAAGGAGTGGACCGATGAGGAAGTCAAAAAAATTGATTCTCTAAAGAATATTTTGCCAGCCAATGTAAGCGTTCACGAATATTATGATCAATTTTTATTTCACCCTGATGATCTAACATTTCATTACAGCGAGACTCCAAAGGTTTTTACACAGTTTAGAAAACAACTAGAAAAAAAAGCTTTAGTTCGATCATTGGTTTCTATGCAGCCTCAAGAGGTGACCTCAAGAGTTAAAACAGATTTTAAATTGCCAACATTGAAGCAATTGGGATTTGAGGATTTTGAAATAGATTCGCGGACTGCATTCCCATTTAAAGGCGGATCTAAAGCAGCCGAGCAACGCTTGGACCATTATTTTTTCAAAACACAATCACTTGGTGTATATAAAAAAACACGAAACGGTCTTTTGGGTGAAAATTACAGTTCTAAATTTTCACCATGGCTGGCCAATGGGAGTTTATCCGCTAGACAAATTTATTGGAAAATCAAGGCGTTTGAAGAGCAATTTTACGCCAATCAATCTACTTATTGGTTAATTTTCGAATTGATTTGGCGTGATTTTTTTAAATACATTTCTTTAAAAAATGGAAATGCCATTTTTAAACTTGATGGAATTCTAAACACCGTTTATGGTTGGTCTAAAAATCCAAAATTCATAAAGGAATGGACAGACGGTAGAACATCGGATGATTTTGTGAATGCGAACATGATTGAATTGAAAAATACAGGATGGATGAGCAACCGTGGACGGCAAAATGTAGCTTCTTATTTCGCAAAAACTCTAAAACTTGACTGGCGTATCGGAGCAGCCTATTTTGAAAGTATGTTGTTGGACTATGATGTACACAGTAATTATGGCAATTGGATGTACGTTTCAGGGGTTGGTAACGATCCAAGAGATCGCATCTTTAACCTTAAAAGACAAGCAGAAATGTATGATCATGATAAACGTTTTAGAAACCATTGGCTTAAATAACAACGACTATGGAACTCACACTAATCTTCCCCAACCAACTTTTTGAAAATTCAGAGCTACTCCAAGCTTCCAAAAAAGTCATATTGATTGAGGAATATCTGTTTTTTAAACATTTTAATTTTCATAAGCAGAAAATTCTGTTTCATAGAATGAGTATGAAATCTTACGAAAACTTTCTAAAAGCACAATACAATACTGAGTATATTGATTCAACTCAAACGGAGAGCGATGTTAGAATACTGATAAAAAACATGAGCGATGATATCCAAAAAATCAATATATATGATCCCAATGACAATTGGCTTCAAAAGCGCATAAAATCTGCTTGCAGCAAAAAAAATATTGAACTTGTGATTTTTAATAATCCCTTATTTCTGCTTGATAAAGCAGATTTGAATCCGTTTTTTAGAACAGATAAGAAAAAATTCTTCCAAACTGCTTTTTATAAGAACCAACGTCAGCAAATGAATCTTCTGATGCAGAATGGCTCCCCAGAAGGCGGTGAATGGACTTATGACAAATACAACAGAGAAAAATACCCAAAAGAAAAGCAAACACCAAAAATAAAGCGCCCTGAAGAAAGTACTTATTTTGAAGAAGCATTGATCTACGTAGAAAAGAATTTCAGCACTAATTGTGGTGAATTGCCAAAAAAACCAAATTACCCGCATGATTTTGAGTCTTCAAAAAAATGGTTTAAAGCATTTTTAAAAACAAGATTTGAAGAATTTGGGCTGTTTGAAGATGCCGTACTTAAAAATGAAACTGAACTGCACCACAGCCTATTGTCTCCACTTATGAATGTTGGTTTACTGAACCCAAATTATGTGGTTAAAACTACAGTAGACTATGCAAAAAAACACAATATTCCAATCAATTCAACAGAGGGATTCATTCGGCAAATTATTGGCTGGAGAGAATTTATAAGGGGTGTTTATATTGCAAAGGGTACGGAAGAACGTACTAAGAATTTTTGGAATTTTAGTAGGAAAATGCCAGCTGCTTTTTACAATGGGACTACTGGATTAGAGCCTTTTGATGATTCTATAAAGAAAATCACAAAAACCGGGTACATACACCACATTGAAAGATTGATGATTGTTGGTAATTTAATGCTGTTGTGTGAAATTGACCCCGATGAAGTTTACCGCTGGTTTATGGAGCTTTCGATTGATAGTTACGATTGGGTCATGGTCCCCAATGTATACGGAATGAGTCAATTTGCAGATGGAGGTCTCATGTCTACAAAACCCTACATAAGTGGCAGCAGTTACATTTTAAAAATGAGTGACTACAAAAAAAGCGATTGGTGTTCAATTTGGGACGCTTTGTTTTGGAATTTCATAAACAATCACAAAGTATTTTTCAAAAAAAATCCAAGAATGAGAATGTTGGTGAGTTCTTTTGAAAAAATGAATCTAGAAAAAAAGAAAGCCTTGCTTGAAATTTCAGCAACTTTCATTGAAAATTTAAGATAATTAACTTTGCAGCTTACTCTGTTAAAGAAAGAATAAAAATGTTAATATTTTTTTAATTCTAGGCATAAATGTAAATACATTTTCTAAGTTTGATATAAATCAATTTAATCTTGGTCTTGGATACGACTTATTTCAATAAAAATCACAAGCAAATTCTTGAAAAATTTGTTGGGAAGCCCTATCGTTTAT
The DNA here is from genome assembly GCA_002690085.1 of Flavobacteriaceae bacterium. Classification (GTDB taxonomy): domain Bacteria; phylum Bacteroidota; class Bacteroidia; order Flavobacteriales; family Flavobacteriaceae; genus UBA3537. The sequence continues at coordinate 7,648 of NZDM01000030.1, read as the reverse complement.
GGGAATCTTACAAAAAAGGTGGAATTGGATCTAAAAGAATGATCGTAAAGCAATTGAGCCCTAACTTAAAATTTATAGAGAATATCGTTTCAGATTTAAATTATGCCAATATTGAGTTGCGAAAAAAAGGTGTTTTGATCCGCATTAACAAGGGTTTAAAGAATTTCACATGGGCCATCCCCTTTTATCAACTGGTTTTTTACAAAACAGATTTTACCAGCATCCATGCACAAGGACGGTTCATTCGCTTTGAAAAATCTATAAATTACAAAGAAAATAAACGTTTTTTTCAAAGATTGTTGCATGAGAAACTAAAATTTGATGAACAATATAACCTCCCCAGCTATGACTCTTAGTGCTTTAGAAATTGATAGAATAATTGAAATGGCTTGGGAGGACCGCACTACTTTTGACGCCATAAGTTTACAATTTGGATTGTCCGAACAACAAGTGATTTCATTGATGCGTAATCAATTGAAACCCAAAAGTTTCAGGCTGTGGCGAGCAAGAGTGCAAGGAAGAAAAACTAAACATGAAAAACTAAGAACTTTTGAATCGGGACGCTTTAAATGTTCCAGACAAAAATCAATTTCAAATAACAAAATATCAAAACGATTAGATTAAGCTATGTCAACTAAAATTATAAAACAAAAAACAAGACGTATCAATGGGTTTTCTCACCATGAAATAGGAGACGACCACCTATGTACAGGCTTAGACACGCCCCTCAAGAAGGATGCATTTGCAATTAGCGATGCGGAGAAAAAAAATAAAATATCTATGCTTTTCGAAGAAATTATGGATGTTATGGGCTTAGACTTATCCGATGACTCTCTAAAAGGGACACCCGATAGAGTTGCAAAAATGTATATTGATGAAATCTTTTCTGGACTCAACCCTAAGAACAAACCTAAAATCGCATTGTTTGATAACAAATACCATTACAACCAAATGCTGGTTGAGAAAAATATTACATTTTATTCAAATTGTGAACACCACTTTGTTCCAATCATAGGAAAAGCGCATGTTGCCTATATTTCTTCTGGAAAAGTCATTGGGCTATCAAAATTAAACAGAATTGTACAATATTACGCAAAAAGACCTCAAGTTCAAGAGCGTTTAACTAATCAAATCGGTGAAGATTTAAAAGCCATCTTAAAAACGGATGATGTTGCCGTTATTATTGATGCTAAACATCTTTGTGTTTCTTCAAGAGGGATTAAAGATGAATCTTCTGCTACTGTAACTTCGTTTTATAGTGGTGCATTTAACAGCCCAGCAAAAGTTAATGAGTTTAATAATTATTTAAAATAAAACTATGACAGCTGTAAAAAAAGGTCAGGATTTTTTAGAGAAAAAACTAAAATTTAAAAATACAAGTGAACGCATTGAGGCTTCTCGTGAGGTAAAGTCTATCATATTGGGAATTAATGAATTGTACAAGACAAATAAAGACCAATCCTTGATGGACTTGATGAAAGAGCTCACATTGATCAAACAAAAAATTGAAAAACGCCTCAAGGGAAGACCTTTAACGTCATGAAAAAAATCATCATCATTGGGGGCAGTCGTGGGATCGGTAAAGCCATTGTTCATGCATTATTGCCATCGCATCAAATTATCAATATCAGTCGCTCTGTGCCAGAATATTCACATGCGAATTTATCGCATTACAGTTGCGATGTTACTATAGGTGATCTCCCTGAGATTGATGAAGCGGATGGATTGATTTACTGTCCGGGCAGTATCAATCTTAAACCCTTTAAAAGATTGAGCTTGGAGGATTTTAGAATTGATTTTGAAATTAATGTCATGGGGGCTGTTAAGGCCATACAAACTTATACCCCTGCACTGTCCAAAAGTGATTCTGGCTCAATTGTTCTCTTTAGTACAGTTGCAACCGCTTTAGGGATGCCATTTCATGCCAGTATTGCGACTGCAAAATCTGCTGTTGAAGGCTTGACTAAATCTCTAGCGGCCGACTTGGCACCAAAAATCAGGGTCAATGCTATTGCACCAACAATTACAAAAACTGATTTAGCATCAAAACTACTCAGAAATGAAAGAATGGTAGAAAATACCATCCAAAGACACCCATTAAAAAAGTTTTTAGTACCCAGAGAAGTCGCATCAATGGCAGCATATTTAATTTCAGACAATTCAAAATCAATATCTGGTCAAGTGTTTAAATTGGATTGTGGTATTGTTTCTTTAAAAATATAACTATGATCGCCTCAAAAACCATTACAGCTTTTTTATTACTATTGGGAATCTCAACGTACAACCCTCAACATTTAAAAAAAATGTCCCTACATGATATTCAAATTAACAATTTAGATGGATCTCCGATCAATTTATCTGATTATAAAGGAAAATATATTCTTTTTGTAAATGTCGCTTCTGAATGTGGCTTTACAGGACAGTATGAAGGTCTGCAACGTCTCTATGATCAGTACAGCAAGGATCTTATGGTCATTGGAGTGCCTTGCAATCAGTTTGGGCAACAAGAACCAGGGTCTCTAAAACAAATTAAAACTTTTTGCAAACAAAATTATGGAGTCACTTTCTTAATGACCGAAAAAATTAACGTCAAAGGCAAGCGTCAGCATCCTCTTTACCAGTGGCTTACAAATAAAGAACTCAATGGTGTAAAAAGCACTACTGTAAGATGGAACTTTCAAAAATACATTATTGGAAGAAATGGTGAGTTTATAGATTATTTCTATTCAATGACACGTCCTATGAGCAGTAAAATCACAAAATTAATTCAATAGTTATGTTCAAATTATTCAAAAAGAAAACAGCCGTTGAAAAACTACAAGACCGCTACAAAAAATTAATGTCTGAGTGGCATGACTTGTCTTCAACAGACCGCGCTGCCAGCGACGACAAATATGCCCAAGCGCAGGAAGTTTTAAATGAAATCGATAAAATCAATGCATAAATGAAATTTACGCTAACTTTTTTAGGATTCTTAGCAATAAATTTAGGGGCGCTATTTTTAGGAACTTTGCTCATGAATGATGGTCCCACATCAAGCTGGTATTTTGATTTAGAAAAAGCGCCCTGGACGCCTGCTGGGTGGGTTTTTGGTGCAGCATGGACTTGTGTAATGGTGTTTTTTTCTGTATTCATCAGCTATTTATATCAAAATCTTGAAAGTCGTAAGCTATGGTTTCTTTTTGGAATTCAATTTGTATTGAATGTGTCGTGGAACTACATTTTTATGAATAAACATTTAATTGAGTTAGGCTTAATCAACATTACACTATTAACGGTTTTAATGTTCTATTTCTTCATCGCTTTCAAAGACTTGATAAGTCACATGCGGTTTTTTGTACTTCCTTATTGTGTATGGCTTTTGTTGGCAAGCTCCTTAAACCTCTACGTGGTGCTCTACAATTAGACCAAATGAAACTATACAATTTACACAAAAAACAGAATTTACCCATTACAGTTGATGAAGCTTGGGCATTTTTATCCAGTCCTAAAAATCTTAAAACTATCACACCCGACTATATGGGGTTTAACATTATTAGCGGAGCTGAAAGCGAAATGTTTGCTGGACAAATTATTCAATACATTGTGACTCCCGTACTAGGCATAAAAACAAAGTGGGTTACCGAAATAACCCATGTTAAACAAGGATATTATTTTGTTGACGAACAACGTTTTGGGCCTTATGCGCTCTGGCATCACAAGCATTTCATCAGACCCATAAAAGGAGGTGTTGAAATGGAAGATATCATCGACTACAAACTTCCTTTTGGTTGGATTGGTCAGTTGGCCCACCCTTTATTAGTTGAGCCAAAACTAAAAGAGATATTTGATTACCGTCAAAAAAAATTGATTGAACTTTTTGGAGAATTCAAATCATGATACCCAACGCTATATTTTGGTTTCGCAGAGATTTAAGACTTGAGGATAACCACGGTCTTTTTGAGGTCTTGAAAAATTACAAAAATGTACTTCCTATATTTATTTTCGACCCCGAAATTTTAGACAAGCTTCCGAAAGACGATGCCCGTGTAAATTTTATTTACGAACAATTAAAAGACCTTAACGACTCACTTGATACAAATCAAAAAATAAATACTTATTATGGCAATCCGGAGCAAGTTTTTAATCAGTTGGTTTCTGAATTTCCTATCGAAGCTGTATACACAAATCACGACTATGAACCCTATGCAATTGTAAGGGATAAAGCAGTTTCAGATTTATTAAATCTAAAAAGTATAGCATATAAATCCTTTAAAGACCAAGTTGTTTTTGAAAGAAATGAAGTTATCAAAGACGACGGTTTACCCTACAAAGTATACACCCCTTATTCAAAGAAGTGGCTAGCCGCTTTTAATGAGAAATGCATTGATGCTTACCCCTCTGAAAATTTACTAAAGCACCTTTCTAAAATGGACTATAACCGATGGGTGCCATTAGAAGCAATGGGATTTTCCTCATCAAAATTAAAAATTGCGCCCTTTAAAATGGATACACAATTGATTCATTTGTATGAAGAAAAAAGGAACACGCCCTCTGTTGCAGGAACCTCTAGGCTTGGCCCACACCTTAGATTTGGAACAGTCAGCATCCGAAAGGTTGTAAAAAAAGCTTTAAAAAGTTCTAACATTACCTTTTTAAAAGAACTAATATGGCGTGAGTTTTTTATGCAAATTTTATGGCATTTCCCACATACGGTCAACAAAAGCTTTAAGCCTAAATACGAAGCCATTCAATGGCGAAATAATAAGGAAGAGTTTGAGAAATGGTGCCAAGGTGAAACTGGTTATCCTCTAGTTGATGCTGGTATGCGAGAACTGAATCAAACTGGTTTTATGCACAATCGCGTTCGAATGCTAGTTGGAAGTTTTTTATGCAAACATTTACTAATTGATTGGCGATGGGGAGAGGCTTACTTTGCTCAAAAATTGCACGATTTTGAACTTTCAAGTAATGTCAGTAATTGGCAATGGGTTGCAGGTTGCGGAGTAGATGCAGCGCCCTACTTCAGGATTTTTAACCCAACCACTCAAATAACAAAATTTGACAAGGACCACCACTACATCAAAAAATGGGTTCCTGAATACCAAGAATTCAATTATGCAAAACCTATTATAGACCACAAAATTGCAAGAGAGCGCTGTTTAGAAACTTATAAATCAGCGCTAAATAGATAATTTATTTTAAAATATCAAATTTCGATCCGCTCAATCTTTGCACCAATTGCTTTGAGGCGTGTATCGATGTTTTGATAGCCTCTATCGATCTGTTCAATATTGTGAATGGTTGAAGTCCCATTTGCAGAAAGCGCGGCTATTAAAAGCGATACACCAGCTCTAATATCTGGAGAAGTCATTGTTGTTGCTTTGAGTTGAGATTTGAAATCATGTCCAATAACAGAAGCTCTGTGCGGATCACATAAAATTACTTTGGCGCCCATATCAATCAATTTATCCACAAAAAAGAGGCGGCTTTCAAACATTTTTTGATGTATTAGGACACTGCCCCGTGCTTGGGTTGCGACAACCAAAATAATACTTAGTAAGTCTGGTGTAAAACCAGGCCAGGGTGCATCAGAAAGAGTTAAAATTGAACCATCAATGTAATTTTGAACTTGATATCCATCCGTGTGAGGAGGAATAAAAATATCGTCTTCTTTCCTTTCTATTGTAATGCCTAACTTTCTAAATACATTGGGAATTATTCCAAGATCTTCCCAACTGACATTTTTAATGGTGAGTTCACTGCGCGTCATTGCAGCAAGACCAATCCAGCTGCCAATCTCTATCATATCTGGCAGCATGGTGTGAGAAGTTCCACCAAGTACGTCAACCCCTTCAATAGTGAGAAGATTAGAACCAATACCACTAATTTTAGCCCCCATTCGATTCAGCATTTTACAAAGCTGCTGTAAATAAGGCTCACAAGCAGCATTATAAATTGTAGTGGTGCCTTTGGCTAAAACAGCAGCCATTACAATATTAGCCGTCCCCGTCACCGAAGCTTCGTCTAACAGCATATAAGTACCTTTTAATACTTTGGCTTCAACCCCATAAAAGTGATCTTCCTTGTTGTACCTAAACTCAGCACCTAATTTTATAAACCCATCAAAATGAGTGTCTAAACGGCGTCGACCAATTTTATCTCCCCCTGGCTTAGGAATATAACCTTTGCCAAAACGAGCCAATAACGGGCCAACAATCATAATAGAGCCTCTCAAACCTGCCCCATCGACTTTAAATGCGGGGGTTTCCAAATAGTCTAAATCGACAGCATCTGCTTGGAAAGTGTATGAATTATCTGAGTTCTTTTTTACTTTGACGCCTAATTTACCCAATAAATGAATGAGTTTGTTGACATCAATAATGTTTGGGATGTTATTAATGCTAACCTTTTCAGAGGTTAAGAGAACAGCACATAAAATTTGCAGGGCTTCATTTTTTGCGCCTTGAGGCTTAATGGAACCTTTGAGTGGGTGACCTCCTTCAATTTTAAAAGACTTCAATAGCTAAGGATTTAATTAGTTATTAATTTACAAATAAGAATTAATAGCGCTTTCTGTTTCTATTATTGTTCTTTTTGTTTTGTTTTTTATAATTGGTTGTTTTACGCTGCATTTTAAGAAGTTGAGATGACTCCGTCAATTGTTTCTCCGAATTTCTAATGTCAATTTTACCATTAGAAAGTTCAAAAAGATGGTCAAATATAACAACGTCTTCAACTGTGTCCTTATTCCAGCTTAAAAATGATTTTTTCATGTGATTCGCTATGGTAAAAATAAGCGCATTTTTCATTTCTCCTTCCTCCCAAGACGAGGCAGCATCGATCATGGTTTTAATATTGTTTCCATAAAAGCGGTATTTGGGATAGTTTTGTGGATATGGGAGCGGATCAGGACTAGTGTTTAAGATTTCCTTAGAAGGCTTTTCAAAAGGGGAATCTGCATCGAGTTTAAAGTCTGACATGATAAACAATTGATCCCAAAGTTTATGTTGAAATTCAGGAACATCTCGCAAATGTGGTTGCATATTACCCATCACTGATATAATGGCTTTGGCCAATCTATTACGGGACTCTTTGGATTCTTGAACCATGGCATGGTTGATCATTTTTTGAAGATGTCTGCCGTATTCTGGAATGATGAGATGATCACGCTCTGTATTGTATTCTAATTGATCTGTCAAGATTGTCATTTATTTTTTATTTTAATCCGCTTGCAAAGTACAAAAAATTAAACAGAAACGAGGCTTAAAAATAGAGGTATCACAAAGAGATTACATCTTTAACTTCTTTGCCTATTTGCAAATATTTTTCAATAACAGCTTCTGGATTTTTCATTTCCACATGTATAGAAACACTTGTATACTTGCCGTTTTTTGAAACGGAACTCGTAATAATGGCGCCCATATTATCAAAAGCAATTTCAATTTTGGAAATTTTATAGGGGTCTGATTTGATAATAAATTTAAACAAATATTTTGAGGGCCAAGAAGTTGTTTCGTAGAGTTGTGCTTTGAGTTTGCTGTAAAATTCTTCAGAATGATTGGGTGATTGCATTTTGCGTATTTAGTACTACAAATATACATCAAGTCATATTTTTTATTTAACTTTTAAATCACGAATTTTACAAATACCATGACTTTTAATTCAA
>NZDM01000029.1 GCA_002690085.1 Flavobacteriaceae bacterium | reverse complement strand
AACAATTCCTTCCTCAGTAACAGGATCTTCATTGATAACAATGGTCGTTCCTGTTTCTTTTTGAAGCTCTTGAATGACTTTTCCACCAGGACCAATAAGGGTACCAATGAATTCATTAGGAATGATTCGCGTCACCATTTTTGGTGCATGTGGTTTCACATCTTCAGCTGGTGCTGAAATGGTATCAGTGAGTTTTTCCAATATGTGTAAACGTCCGTCTCGCGCTTGTTGAAGTGCTTTTACCAATATTTCATAGGAAAGTCCTTTCACTTTGATATCCATTTGACAGGCGGTAATACCATCTGATGTTCCAGTAACTTTAAAGTCCATATCGCCAAGGTGGTCTTCATCACCTAAAATATCCGATAAGACCGCATATTTGCCACTTTCAGCATCTGAAATGAGTCCCATTGCAATTCCAGAAACAGGTTTCTTTAACTGTACCCCAGCGTCCATTAGTGCCATGGTTCCAGAACAAACGGTAGCCATAGAAGACGATCCATTACTTTCTAAAACTTCACTGACCACACGAACGGTGTAAGGACAATCTTCAGGAACCATTCCTTTGAGGGCACGTTGTGCTAAATTTCCATGTCCAACTTCACGTCTTGAAGTTCCGCGTATTGGGCGGGCTTCTCCAGTAGAGAAGGGAGGGAAGTTGTAGTGTAAATAAAAACGCTCTTCTCCTTCATGTGATGGCATATCTATTTGATTGGCATCTCTAGAAGTTCCCAAAGTGACAGTTGCCAATGCTTGGGTTTCTCCACGAGTAAATATAGAAGATCCATGTGTTGAGGGTAGGTAATCGACTTCACACCAAATAGGTCTAATTTCATCTGTCTTTCGACCGTCGAGTCTCAAGCCTTCGTTGAGTGTCAAATCTCTCACCGCAGCTTTTTCAGCTTGTCTGTAATATTTGGAAATTAAATCTCCAAAATCTTCTTGCTCTTCTTCTGAAAAACTGGCTTTGATTTCTTCTTTTATTTCAGAAAATGAGGCGCTTCTTTCGTGCTTTGCAGAACCAGCTTTGGCCACAGCATAAACCTTATCATAGGCCATGTCGTGCACTTTCTTTTCAAGTGCTTCATCTTCTCTTTCTGGTTCGTATTCACGCACTTCTTTTTTGCCAAAAGCTTTGGCTAATTTTTCTTGTGCTGCACATTGTACTTTGATGGCTTCATGTGCGAATTTAATGGCTTCTGCCATTTCTTCTTCAGAAATTTCATCCATCTCACCTTCAACCATCATCACTGAATCTGCGGATGCACCAATCATCATATCGATATCGGATTCTGCAAGTTGAGCTCTTGTAGGGTTAATGACAAATTCTCCATTAACGCGACCTACTCTGGCTTCAGAGATGGCGCATTCAAAAGGAAAATCTGACAGCTGTATGGCTGCAGAAGCGGCCAGTCCTGCCATAGCATCTGGCATGACATCCTCGTCATGGGACATCAATTGAATCATCACCTGCGTTTCTGAATGGTAATCTTTTGGAAAGAGTGGACGCAGTACGCGGTCTACCAATCGCATTGTTAAAACCTCCCCATCACTAGGACGGGCTTCACGTTTAAAAAAACCGCCTGGGTAACGCCCTGCAGCGGCAAATTTTTCACGGTAATCCACCGTTAATGGTAGAAAGTCTACATCTGACTGTTTGTAATTGGATACTACTGTACAAAGCAGCATACATTTTCCGGATTGAACTACTACAGAGCCATGGGCTTGTTTGGCTAGTTTTCCGGTTTCAATGGAGATTTCTCTTCCATCACCGAGGTCAATGACCTCTTTATAAACTTTTGGAATCATTTTATATTTTTCTAATTAAACATTGGTGTTGTGTTGTTGTTGTTTGGTGTGACCAATGAAAAACTTTAATTAGCTTCTTCTATTTGTTGGCGTAAATTATTATACGCAAAAAGTAAAAAAGAGGCATAAGGCCTCTCTTTTAGTATTATTTTCTTAATCCTAATTCTTTTACAATCGCACGGTATCTCAAGATGTCTTTCTTCATAAGGTAATCCAACAATGAGCGGCGTTTTCCTACAAGCTTTACAAGCGATCTTTCTGTGTTATAATCTTTTCGATTTTGCTTTAAGTGTTTTGTAAGGTGATTGATTCGGTGGGTAAACAATGCAATTTGGCCTTCCGTAGATCCGGTGTCCTTTGCATCTTTACCGTGTTTTTTAAAGAGATTTTCTTTAATTTTTTTTGTTAAGTACATTCCAATATTTGTTTAAATAATTTTTATGCAAACAATTCTGGCTTTCAGAATTGAAGGGCAAATATAGACATTTTCGATAAAACGAAGCTTTGCGTTGGATATTTTATGGCCTGAGCTCTTGATTTGAGATCAAATCAATGTATTTGTTCACTTGATTTTTAAGATCCCGGCGGTGGGTAATAAAGTCTAAAAACCCATGTTCCAACACAAACTCTGCTGTTTGAAACCCATCGGGCAGTTCTTTTCCAGTAGTATCGCGAACCACACGAGGTCCTGCAAAGCCAATGAGCGCGCCAGGTTCGCTAATATTGATGTCTCCAAGCATTGCGAAAGAGGCGGTAGTACCCCCTGTTGTTGGGTCTGTACATAGTGAAATATAAGGAACTCCGGCATCGGCCAATTGCGCCAATTTAGCAGATGTTTTGGCCATTTGCATAAGGGACAACGCGGCTTCCATCATACGGGCGCCCCCAGATTTGGAAATAATCATAAATGGAGTTTTGTGTTTCAAAGCATAATCCGCTGCACGGGCAATTTTTTCTCCAACAACACTTCCCATGGAACCCCCTATAAAACGAAAGTCCATACAGGCGATTACCAAGTCTTTTCCTTTGGATTTTCCAACTGCTGTGCGAACGGCATCTTTAAGCATTGTTTTGTCTTGCGCCGCCTTAAGCCTTTCGGTGTATTTTTTTTTGTCCGAAAATTTCAAAGTGTCTTTAGACGTGATTTTTTTGTCTAGTTCTTTGAATTTGTTGTCGTCAAATAATATATCGAAATACTCATTACTTCCAATCCGAACGTGGTATCCGTCTTCTGGACTGACAAAAAAATTTTTTTCTAATTCTTCAGTCTCAATGATTTTTCCAGTAGGAGATTTGTACCAGAGTCCCTTGGGGGTATCACGCTTTGCTTCTGTGGGGGTCTGAATACCTTTGTCTGTTCTTTTGAACCAAGCCATAATGTTCTAAATGGTTAGAATGAAAAACAAATCTAAGAATATTTTTTTACAATGTATCGACATTGTTTAAATCTTCAAAGGCCTTTTTCAAACGCTCACTAAAGGCTTGTTCAGCTTGTCTTAACCAGCGTCTTGGGTCGTAGTGTTTTTTATTTGGAACATCTGCTCCATCAGGATTGCCAATCTGGGCCGCTAAATAATCTCCATTTAATTTAAAATCGTCCCGTACTCCCGTCATAAATGCATATTGAAGGTCGGTGTCAATGTTCATTTTTATAACACCGTATCCGATGGCTTCTCTAATTTCTTCCACAGATGATCCTGAGCCCCCATGAAAAACAAAATCGATATGATTTTTAGCAACGCCATATTTTTCAGTTATAAATTCTTGAGAATTTTTGAGAATTTTTGGCGTCAATTTTACGTTTCCTGGCTTGTACACGCCGTGTACATTTCCAAACGCAGCAGCAATTGTAAACTGATCACTCACTTTGCTCAACTCTTCATAAGCGTATGCTACTTCTTCTGGTTGGGTGTAGAGTTTAGACACATCGACGTTGCTGTTGTCTACACCATCTTCCTCACCACCGGTAATACCCAGTTCTATTTCAAGTGTCATACCCATCTTGGACATTCTTTCTAAATATTGTTTACAAATCTCAATATTTTCTTCAATTGGCTCCTCAGAAAGGTCAATCATGTGTGAGCTGTAAAGAGATTTTCCTGTAGCCTTAAAATGTGCTTCACTGGCATCTAATAAACCATCAATCCAAGGCAATAGTTTTTTTGCACAGTGGTCAGTATGCAGAATCACAGGTACCCCATAGGCTTCTGCCAATTGGTGAACGTGTTTTGCTCCTGCTACTGAACCCGCAATGGCTGCTTTTTGATTTTCGTTTGACAGTCCTTTTCCAGCGTTGAATTGTGCCCCCCCATTTGAGAATTGAATGATGACGGGAGCATTGAGGTTTTTTGCTGTTTCCAAAACCGCATTGATGCTGTTAGAGCCTATGACATTGACCGCGGGAAGGGCAAAACTTTTTTGTTTTGCAAGCTTAAAAATCTCTTGAACTTCTTTTCCAGTGGCAACACCGGCTTCGATTGAGTGACTCATTGTGTGTTTTTTTATTTGCGCAAAAGTACTAAAATTTATTGCTTTAAATTAAGGTTTTTAAATATGATTTACAGCCGCTTGAGACGAAATCGTTTGCGGTTTTTTTATGATTTTTTAGAAAGGATAATTAAGACCAATATTATAAACCGCATTGCCGAAATTAAAGTCTCTGAACCAACGGTTGCTCATGGAGTAGGTGGGATTGTAGGCTTTAAAACCAGTGTCAAATCTCAAAATAAAAAAGTCAAAATCATAGCGAAGCCCGATACCAGCCCCAACCGCAATATCTTCTAAAGACTTGAAGCCCGTAAAAATTGCCTTTGGGTCTTTGACATCGTCCAAAACATTCCAGATGTTACCTGCGTCTATAAAAAAAGCACCATTGAGCTTCCCAAAGAGCTTATATCGATGTTCTAAACTAAATGCTATTTTTAAGTTTGCTTCATTAAACTCATTGTTATTATCCGAACGGCCGGGGCCTAAATTATAGGCCGTCCATGCACGGTTATCATTTGATCCACCAGCAAAAAAACTTTTTGAAAAGGGGATGGTAGCGGCATTTCCCAGTGGTAGTGCTACACCAGCAAATGTTCTGAGTGCAAGAACATTATCTCGCCCAAGGTCCCATAATTTGATATAATCTAATTCTGTTTTTACGTACTGAGAAAATGCCACATTGTTAATTTCAAATTCCCCATTTTCGTTTTTATCCAATCCAATAAGGTCAGATGCTGCATTTAGTATGTTTCCAGCCAATTCAAGTCTTAATCTAAAGATTGAAAAATCAGTGTCAAATGCATTCTCGCGCTTATCTTTTATTAAATTGAAGTTACTGGCTAAAATAAGGTTGTCCTGTATTAGTCTGTTTTTTCGTTCCCGAATGTTTCTGACGGTTCGATAATCATTGCTGTTGCTGCTTTGAAAATTAGCGTCGTCGTTCACCAATGTCATAAAATCATCTGCTCTATTGATGTTAAGTTGATTTGTTCCATCACTGTTTTGTATTAAATACTCATCAGGAGTTGGATATGAGGTAGTCGCAATTGTTCCCAATCGATTGAAAGAATTTTGATAGACATTAAAATAATTTCCAGGGTTAAGATTCCTGACATATTGAAGGTTTAAAAGGTCAAACGTATTGGTTGTATTTTTCTTTGGAAACCAATTGTATCGCAAGCGTCCATTGAAAGTTTGCTTGTCTAAGCCGATATTTTTCTGACCCGTAAACCCCACCCCAAATTGTGTGGTGGGTAACATATATTTAGGAATTATTTTTTCGGTATTTAATGGAAAAAACATTCGCGGAATGTTAAGCTTAATATCAGCCCCTAATTCATTAATATCAAAGAATCTCTCTTCAGATTTCGCACCATCCTTAGAGGCACCAATGGCTCCAAGGGCAGAGACTTGTAGGGTTTCGGCCCCCTTGAAAATGTTTCTTATAATAACCCCTGAGGTAAATGAAAGGCCAATTTTTTGAATGTTGCTTTGAGAGACATTAAAATCAAATCCGAGTCCGTATTTTTTCTTTGGATTAAGATAAATGTTTGCCGTGAGCGTTGTGTCTTTTTCGTTTTCTAAATATTCAATGTTTGGATATTTAAAAGTGTTAAGGGCATTCAAATAGCGATAGGTCCTTGTTTTGTCTAAGTCGCTGTATAAATTTCCTTTTGCAATCTGAACAACATTTGCAATGGACTTTGGTTTGTATTTTAATTTTTTGAAATTATAAAAATTAAAATCATTGAATGACGCCGATTTTATAGCAGTCAGTTTGTTGCGATTTTCAAAACTTGCGTCGGTAAAAATATTAACTTCTTTAATTTTGTAAACCTTGAAGGCTTGTTGGGATAAATTGTCTTCATTTCTAATAATTCTGTTTTGAATACTCATTTTAACATCGACTAAATGGTCTTTTCCAATGGTATCGTTTTCAAAGCGGACGTAATCTTGTGAAAAGTGGTAAATACCTGAGTTTCGAAAATTAACTGAGACTCTTGAGCGTTCTTTTTCAAAGTTTGACATGTCAAATTGCGCTCCTTTTTTAATCCATGAAAGGGCTTTGGATTGCTCGTAGATTGAATCTAAAACAGTGGTTTCAATTTTTGTACTTTTATTACCAATTTTATACGGATCACCAGTTAAAATTTGATACTTTAGAGTGGCCCGTTGCTTGGACAATTTATCTACAGTATAGTTCACGGTCCGATCAAACCACCCTTTTGAAAAATAGTAGCGCTCTAAGTTGAGTTTTGTTTTATTAATTTTTAGTGTATCTAAAATCTCAGGAATTTCACCCGTATTTTTCAACCAGCGGTTGAATCTTAAGGACGATTTTTTAATATTTCCCATTTGTTTTTCAGAAAACAGTTTTTTATAACGTTGATTACGCTTGGGCCGTTTGTTGAGCCATCTCTCGTAAATAGAGTCTTTGTTGGGTCGTGCCAAGTTATAAAGGTGGAGTTTGAATGGAACGCCAAGGAACTTATTGTTTACTTTTTGAAAGGAAAGTTTAGAAAGTGTTTCTGATTTATTGTTTTTCCCATTGACAATAAATGTATTTTCGGTAAGCAAGAAGTCATGCTTTTGAACTCTTTTAACTGCATTACACCCGGAGAGTATACAGGCTCCAACAGTGATGACCGTAATTTTTTTTAGCGTTTGCTTCAACAAGACACAAATAAAATTTAGATTTATACTTTCAAAAAGAATATTAACCAAATGTACATTTTTTAGATGTTAACTAAAAACCAATCCAAACGAATCCTAAGTTTAAAGCAAAAAAAACAGCGTTTAAAACAAGGACTTTTTATAGTGGAGGGGCCAAAGGTTGTTCAAGAATTTATAGATTCTAATTATGAGTTGGTTGAAATTTTTTCAATAAACAATAAGTATGCCCATTTTGAAGGAAAACTTACAATTATTGATGAAAAGGAGTTAAAAAAAATCAGTTCTCTTGTAACACCAAATACAGTATTGGCTGTTTTTAAAATCCCGACTCCCAACGAGGTAAATGCCAACGGCTTGATTTTGGCACTGGATGAATTGAACAATCCTGGGAATTTAGGAACTATCATTCGGCTTTGCGATTGGTTTGGAATTAAAGATTTGGTGTGCAGCACAACGAGTGTTGATTGTTACAATTCTAAAACAGTCCAGGCGGCCATGGGATCGCACACCCGCGTCAATATAATTTACTTGGATTTAGAATTATTTTTAGACGCCCAATCTTACACCATGGGCACTTTTATGGATGCTAAAGCCTCAATTTATCAAATGGAACTCCCAAGCTCTGGAGTTATTGTTTTGGGAAATGAAGCCAATGGAATATCAGATGCGATAGCCTCAAAGTTGAATACAAGGCTCGCAATCCCCCGATTTGGTTTATTAAAACAAACTGAGAGTTTGAATGTCGCAAATGCGGCTGCAATTGTTTTGAGTGAATTTAAAAGGCGATCTATTGAAAGGTGAAGTTGATGAAAAAGCCTCGGGTTTGCATCTGATCAATATTGCGTGTCCATGGGCTGTTTGGATCAAAATCTTCAATGTGTTCGTCTTTCATGGAAAAAACACCTCGCAGTGAAGGTGTAAACTTAAACCATGTAAGATAAATATCCACCCCAATTCCCAATTCATAGAAAACATTGTTTTTGGTCAGCCTAAAAATACCTTGACTGTTGTCATCGGGGTTGTCTTGATCGCTTGACAAGTTCAAGGCTGTAGAAATGCCCCCCACAACAAAGGGCTTGATGTTGTCGACACGTTTGGTTGAAATTTTAATTAACAATGGAATGTGAATGTAGGTGGACCGCAATTCACGTTCAAGGTCTTTTTCTTCGTAAATAAGACCCTCAAAATAGGTCCCACTGTAGCTCAAAGTTCGGTTGGACATGACCAATCCTGGCTCAAGGCGAATGTCAAAATAATCATTGATTCGAATATTGCCTATCAATCCCACATTGAACCCTGTAGACTTGATAACTTGTATGTCCTCAACGTCAGCTTTGTAGTCAATATTAAAGTCGTAATTGTTGAATCCCAGGAAATAGCCATAGGAGAGCTTTGCCTTGTCAAAATTTTCATTGTTAATCAACCGCTCTTTTGTAAACAATTGCGCTTCTCCTTGAAGAAAGCACAAACAGATAAATAAAAGACTTAAAAAGGGTTTCATATTTATTGTTTTGATGCTGTATAAATCGTTGCAACTCCAAAGGTTTGGGGCAGGTCTTTAACTTGTATAAACCCAGTTTTTTTCAAAATATTGTTGAAAGCCTCTCCATATGGAAATTTTTCTGCGGAAGCACTTAAATAGCCATAGGCTTGTTTGTCTTTTGAAAACAGCTTACCGATGAGAGGTAGGAAAATTTTGGTATGCATAAAATAGCCTTGACGGAATGGAAATTTCGTGGGAACAGAAGTTTCTAAAATAACAAAAACCCCGCCTGGCTTCAGAACTCGGAGTATTTCTAAAAGCCCCTTTTCTAGAGTTTCAAAATTACGCACTCCAAAAGCGACTGTAATGGCATCAAAACTGTCATTTTCAAAAGGTAGGTTTTCAGAATCTCCAACAACCATATCGATGGTATTGTTCAATTGTTTTAGATTAATTTTTTCACGCCCTACATTTAGCATGCCTTCACTAATGTCCAATCCGATAATTTTTTTGGCATTGGTTTGGGTTAAATTAATAGCTAAATCCCCAGTTCCAGTAGCAATGTCTAAAATTGAATTAGGATTTTGTAATCCTACAATTTCCACCACTTTATTGCGCCATTTGAGGTCAATTCCAAATGAAATGACTCGATTTAAGCCATCGTATTCATTAGAAATTGTGTCAAACATTTGAGCAACTTGCTGTTTTTTGCTCATTGAACTGTTTTTGTATGGTGTAATTTTCTTAGGCATCTAATAGGTTAAATTTTCGTCTTTTTGCACTGCAAAGAAATGCAATTCAAAAACAAATCCCTAAAAATAAACTATATTTGCACATCTATTAAATGATAATTAATGAAAATAATAATTGCTGGCTCTGGTCAAGTTGGATCTCACTTAGCAAAATTATTATCATACGAATCTCAGGAAATCACTCTTATTGATTCTAATGATGAAAAACTCACTTTCCCTAACAGCCAATTAGACATCAAAGTTATTGAGGGAGATTGTACTTCAACTTCCGTTTTACACAAAGCAAATATTTCTGATACTGATCTATTTGTTGGCGTAACTTCTTCTGAATCTGTAAATTTAACAGCCTGCTATTTAGCACGGAAATTAGGCGCTAGAAAGACCATTGCTAGAATATCTAATCCTGAACTCATTGAAGATAAAAACATTGATTTTTCTGATTTGGGAATCAGTGAACTTATCTCACCCGAAATTTTGACATCCAAGGAGATAAGCATGGTTGTTAATAGAGCCGAATTCACAGATCCATTTGAATTTGATGATGGTGCTTTGATTACCTTGGGTTTGAGTGCAACGCATACCTCCACCTTTGTAGGTAAAACCGTTGTTGAGGCTGCTGGTATTTTTCCAGAAACACACTTTTTTCCTATTTCTATAAAAAGAGATGATAAAACCATCATTCCAAGAGGGGATACTGTCTTTCATTCTGGAGACCACATTGTTTTTATGACTGAACCTGGTGGTGAGGAGGAACTGCTTAAGCTTTCTGGTCAAAATAATGGAGAAATCAAAAATGTGATGATTTTAGGCGGGGGAAGAGTGGGTAAGAAAGTTGCGGAAGATTTAACCGCTGACAATATCAATGTTAAACTGGTAGAAAGTAACAAGCACAGGGCAGAAGTGTTGGCCGAAGATTTAAGTGATTGCTTGATTATATATGGCGATGGTACCAACTCTGAGCTTTTGGAGGAAGAAAACCTTGGTCAAATGGATGCTTTTATCGCTGTGACAGGCGACTCAGAAACCAATATAATGTCAAGTTTAATAGCGAAATCCAAAGGTATCACAAAAACCATTGCTTTGGTTGATAATCTGGATTATTACAAGCTAACCCAAATAAGTGGTATTGATACCTTAATCAACAAAAAATTATTGGCTGCTGATGCGATTTCTAAACATGTTCACAAAGCTGAAATTATTGCCATTTCACAGTTGGACAATATGGATGCAGAGTTATTAGAATTTGTTGTAAATGAAGATTCTAAGGTCTGTAATAAGGAAGTAAAGACGTTAGGCTTTCCCAGATGTGCCATTATTGCTGGAGTCATTAGAGATGGTGAGGGCTATATCGTTTTGGGGGACTTTAAAATTTTGAATCAAGACAGAGTTGTTGTTTGCTGTTTAAAGGATTCAATTCAAAAAATAGAAAAACTCTTCTAAATTTACCATGAAAATAAATATTAAAATCATTTTTTATTTTTTGGGATTTCTGCTATTAATCAATGGGGGGTTTATGTTTTTGACTGCTTTATTGAGTTATTTTTACGAAGATGGAATTACAAATAGTTTATTATCATCAGGGGTTATCGTTACAGTTGTAGGTTTACTCACGTTGTTCTTGAACAAAAGCCATGACAAGCAAATTAACAAGAGAGAAGGTTATTTGGTGGTTGTTTTAGGTTGGCTAGTCATGATTTTTTCAGGTACAATCCCTTATGTTTTAACAGGTACAATTCATGGTTTTTCTAATATATTTTTTGAAACTACATCCGGTTTTACAGCCACAGGTGCTACAATTATTAATAATGTAGAAATATTGCCTGAAGGAATATTATTCTGGAGAAGCATTACCCATTGGTTGGGCGGTATGGGAATGATCGTTTTTGCGATTGCTATTTTACCCTTACTTGGAATTGGAGGCATGCAGTTGTTCAGTGCCGAATCACCTGGCCCTAATACTGATAAATTACATCCCAGAATTACCGATACAGCCAAAAGATTATGGCTTATTTATGTTTCATATACGGTCATTGAAACGATCTGTTTGAAATTAGCTGGAATGTCATTTTTTGATGCTGTGAATCATTCTATGAGTAATATAGCATCCGGAGGTTTTTCAACAAAGAACGCCAGTTTGGCCCATTGGAATTCAAATCCTTTAATACAATACATCGTTATATTTTTCATGTTTATCGCTGGAGCAAATTTTGTCCTAAGTTATTTTGGATTCAAGTTGAACTTTAAAAAAATATTTAAGGACGAGGAGTTTAAAATCTATTCATTCCTTTTAATTGGACTTACAATCGCTGTCGCATTGGTTATTTATTTCAATACAGGGTTTTTAACTGAAATTGATTCTCAGTTACATAGAATTGAGGGGGTTTTTAGGCACTCCTTGTTTCAAGTTGTTTCAATCATTACCACAACGGGGTTTGTAACAGCGGACTACACTTCTTGGACACCTTTACTGCTTTTAATGTTTTTTGGCATGATGTTTTTGGGAGGCTCTTCAGGAAGTACTTCTGGCGGTTTCAAAATAATGCGTCATTTGTTAATCATTAAAAATGGCATTTTACAGTTTAGAAAAATATTACATCCGCATGCAATTATTCCATTGCGCTACAACACATCTTCTGTTTCGAATGAAATCACCTATAATATATTGGGTTTTTTCATTGTTTATATGCTTTCATTTATTTTAGGGACTCTCGTTTTTGCTTTATTTGGACTTGATTTCGAATCTGCACTGGGGGTTTCAGCTTCAAGTTTAGGGAATGTCGGGCCTTCAATTGGTTCCTACGGTCCTTTAAATACGTTTTCTGAACTGCCAAATCTAGCCAAGTGGTGGTCCTCGTTTTTAATGCTTCTTGGGAGGCTTGAATTATTTACAGTGCTAATTATTTTTACTACATATTTCTGGAGAAATAGGTAAAATACTAGCTCAGCGATTTTCTAATTCTTTCAACAGCTTCTTTAATTTTTTTTTGTGAAGCCGCGTAAGAAATACGAATACAATTTGGGTTTCCGAAGGCATCTCCTGTCACAGTAGCTACCAATGCTTCTTCTAATAAAAAGAGTGATAAGTCTGTTGCATTATTGATTATCACACCATTAAAAGTCTTTCCGAAAAGCGAGGAAACATCAGGGAAAACGTAAAATGCACCTTGGGGGACGTTGCATGAAAAACCCTCTATTTCAGACAAAAGATTTAACACTAAATCCCTTCGGGCTTTAAATTCATCAATCATGTATTGAACTTTGGATGGAGGTGCCTCTAAAGCGGTGATGACGGCGCGTTGGGCGATGCAATTAGCGCCGCTTGTAATCTGACCTTGCATTTTATTACAAGCCCTCGCAATTGCTTCTGGCGCTCCCAAATAGCCTATACGCCATCCGGTCATTGCAAAGGCTTTAGATACGCCATTCACCGTAATGGTGCGATCGTACATGTCTTCAAATTGAGCCATGCTTGCATGACCACTTCCGTAGTTTATATGTTCGTAGATTTCATCCGAAACCACATATATTTTTGGGTGTTTTTGAAGCACATCCGCAAGCGCTCTTAATTCTTGTTCGCTATAAACAGAACCGCTAGGGTTACAAGGTGAACTGAACCAGATCATTTTAGTGTTTGAAGTGATAGCTGATTCCAATTGTGCCGGCGTCATTTTAAAATCCGTTTCAATCGATGTTTTGACTTCAACAGCAGTCCCTTCAGAAAGTTTTACAATATCTGCATAACTCACCCAATAAGGACATGGTAAAATCACTTCATCGCCTTTGTTTAACAAGACCAGTGCCACATTTGCCAAACATTGTTTGGCACCTGTAGAAACCACAATTTGACTGGGCTTATATGAAAGCTTATTATCCCTTTTGAATTTTGTAATAATGGCTTGTTTCAATTCTCCATAACCATCAACAGGAGTGTAAGAATTATAGTTATCATCAATGGCTTGTTTAGCAGCATCTTTGATAAAGTCGGGAGTGTTAAAATCGGGCTCTCCAAGACTCAAGCCAATGATGTCTTTTCCTTCTGCTTTTAGCTCTCGCGCTTTCGCGGCCATGGCAAGGGTCGCAGAAGTCGCCATGTTTAGGATTCTTTCTGAAAGTAATTGGTTCATTTGTTGTTGGTTAGGCTTGAATGCTAGGTTTAACCCCCATTAATTTTAAATAGCTAAAGTGTGCTATGATTGCTTTTCTTGTGGTTTTATATTCATTATAGGGTAGATTGAATTCTTTGGCTGTTTTTTTTACTATTTCAGCAATTTTACCATAATGAATATGAGATATATTTGGAAAAATATGGTGCTCTACTTGGTGGTTTAACCCCCCNGTAAACCAATTGATGATTTTACTTTTNGGGGAAAAGTTTACAGTTGTTTTTAGTTGGTGAATNGCCCAAGTATTTTTTAAACTNCCATCTTTTTNNGGTAANGGCATTTCGGCTNCATCCATAACGTGCGCCAATTGAAAAATGANACTTAAAATCAAACCTGCTGTNTAGTGCATGATAAANAANCCNANAAGTATTTTCCACCAGGCCAGTTCTAAAACTGNNATNGGAAGNACAATCCACAGGCNTAANTAAACGATTTTAGAAATCACTAATGTANTCCAATTTACAAANGGATTAGGGAGTTTACCGTAAGCCAATTTTTGTTTCATATAGCGTTTCATTTGAATAAAATCGGTTGTAATNGCCCAATTAATGGTCAAAAGGCCATAGAGTAAAATGGAATAATAGTGTTGAAAACGGTGATACCATTTCCATTCCGCATGTTTAGTAAAGCGCAAAATACGTCCTGCATCTAAGTCTTCGTCATGTCCATGAACATTGGTATAAGTATGGTGGAGTACATTGTGTTGTACTTTCCAATTGTATACATTACCAGCCAGGATATAAATACTACTACCCATAAGCTTGTTGACCCATGATTTTTTGGAAAAAGATCCGTGGTTCCCGTCGTGCATCACATTCATACCAACCCCGGCCATACCTACTCCCATAACGAAGGAAAGTAGAATCTGAAGCCAACCAGGCATGCTTAAAGTCAAAATAAAAATATAAGGAACAAAGAATAGCGTGAACATAACTATCGTTTTTAACCATATTTTCCAATTTCCTGTTCGCTTAATGTTATTGTCTTTGAAGTAAGAATTAACTCTTGAGTTAAGAATCCTAAAGAAATTTGTGGGGTCTTTTCTTGGGAATTTTAGAGTGGGTTTAATCATGGTTGTAAATTATTTTATCAAATATAAATAATAATTCAATCTCACATGGCAAGCAATTAATAATTTATGAATATTATAACTATTTTTGTTAAAACTTCTTTGAATGGATTTAATTTTAAAGTATTTCCCCGAACTATCGTATGTTCAAAAGCAACAATTTAAAGCCTTGCAAGGGCTCTATGAGGACTGGAATCTTAAAATAAACGTCATTTCAAGAAAAGACATTAAATCTTTGTATTTGAAGCATGTTTTACATTCGCTGGCCATCGCAAAAATTATTTCATTTGAACCTGGTTCATCGGTTTTAGATGTGGGCACTGGTGGTGGTTTTCCAGGCATTCCTTTGGCGATTGTGTTTCCACAGACAAAGTTTCATTTGGTAGACAGCATTCAAAAGAAAATAAAAGTTGTTTCCTCCATAAGCGATGAATTGGCTTTAGAAAATGTAAGCGCCGAACATTGCAGAGCAGAACAGATTGACGCTTTGTATGATTTTGTTGTAAGTCGTGCCGTAACTTCAATGCCAAGCTTTGTGAAATGGGTACGAAATAATATTAAGAAAAAAAGTGAACATTCGCTTAAAAATGGAATTTTATATCTTAAAGGCGGCGATCTAAAAGCAGAATTACAAACCTTTCCCAATGCCGCAATTTATAATTTAAAAAATCATTTTAGCGACTCATTTTTTGATACTAAAAAACTAGTGCATCTCCCTTTAAAGTTCAGGGGATAAAATTAAAAACTCATATTTACACTGGCAGTTAATCCAGTGGCTTCAGGGACAAATCGGCAGACTCCTCCAACACAAAGCAGTCCTGCGCGCTGCCTACCATAGTTCAATCCAATTCTAGTGGCTTCCTTAGTATAACTTCCACCTATATTATAATAGTGGGTCCTTTGTGTTGAAGAATCATCTCCACTATTGTATATATCATTGATGTAAAAAGAAAATTTTGAATTTAAATTAAACTCTAATGTGCTCCCAATCCAATCGTGATTTTCTGAGTCTGACCATAGTTTTTGGGCTTCTATTCTTATAGATTTTCCATTGCCAAGTTTGTAGGTGGACTCAATAACGCCAATATTTGTGATAATGGGTTTTGCTCCAAAATTACCTTCAATTTCTTTTTTATTATAATATTGATTTACAAAATAAAATATTGAACGCCATTTTGAATTCCATTTTTTTCTTATCTCTAAACTTATATCAGAAAAATATTTATTACCAAAACCAAATGCATCTGTTTTATAATCTTGATTTGCGTAATCAAAATCTCCTTTCAAACCAGCCCAGTATGAACCATTAAAAGCAATTTTTGATCCATATTTGCCTCCAAGTGCTGTTCCCTTTTTTATGTTGTAAAATAAATCTAATTGACCTCCAATCTCTCCTACTTTCATTAATTCTGGATCCAAAAATGATACAGAAGACTGAGCTTGGTAAACAAAAATATTTGTCAAAAGGTAGTCATGTTGTTTGGTAAGTCCTGGTGTGTAGTTGACAATATTTTCAAAGAAAATATTTCCTGATTTATCTCTTTCTGAATAGAAAGTCATGTTTTCTAAACGTCTGAAAGTGGCGTCTAAGCCAAATCCTTTTTTTGAATAACCGGTATTAAACAAAATGCCACTTCCCGGTTTTATGAATTGGTTTGAAACTTGATTTGCTAGTACAATTGCGTCTTTACTTTTTGAAACATATTCTGCACTAGAATAAAATTTGCCATAGCTAAAGTCTAATCTTCCAGAGTAAGCATTTGTTAAAGATTTGTAATTGATTGCCTCTAAATCAGTTTTTTCTTCTCTACCCACATAGCTAAACCCCAAACTCAGTGCCATGTTATTCATTTTAAAAATAGATTTTAAATCAAATTCAGAATTAAATCCAAAGATATCTCCATCTGAAGTTTCAAAGCCTACGCGATGATTTCCGTAAATAACAGTCAAATCGGCAAAATCTAAAAGTCTATATGACAGTTTACCTCCAAATAAAGCATTATTGATTCCGAGCTGTCGGTCTTCCCAATTTCTGTAAATTAAACCACTTCCAAATTGTTCGTAAAAATGACCAATCGTAGCTTTTATTTTTGTTGTTTCATAGGATAGCGAATAGGTGCCTAAATTTGTACCTTCTAAGTTTGAGGAATAGTTTATTAGAGCAAAAGGTTCATAAGATTCTAGTTGTGCAGAGACCGTAAATTTTGAAAGAAAATTATAGTCCAGCTTAATATAGTTGTTAAATCTTAGGTGTTTATCTTGATCGTTGTTGTTTTCATCATTAAATGCTCCGGTTTTTTTATCATCATTGTACCAAGCAGAATTACTTTCAATTCCAATACTGAGGCCATCAATAATTTGAGCATGAACTGAGAATAAAAAATGGAATAAAATAAAAATTAATGTAATTTTTTTCAAAATAATTTATTTTGATTAATTAGAATTTTTTTTTATAAATTCATATAGGTCTTCTTCAGCTCCAGGAATATACCCTGTTCTACGCTGAATAATTTTATTGTTTTTTAAGACTAAAGTATGAGGCAGTGTTGTAATATTTAATGCACGTTTTAAGTCTTGATTATCATCATACAAAACTATATATTCCCAACCTTTACCATTAACTAAAGGGCGAATTCTTTTTTTAGTTCTTGTGTCATCTGTTGCTATTGCAATCAAATTCACTTTGGTCTCATCTTTCCATTCATCGTAAATGTCAGCAATTGCATCTAATTCGTTGATGCAAGGTACACACCATGTAGCCCAAAAGCTAAGAACGGTTATATTATCATTTTCAATGAGTTGGTTTAGACTTACTTTAGATCCGTCCAAATTTTTAAGTGTTGTCGTAGGGATTTCTTGAGAAAATGCCCAACTTCCAATTGTGAAAAAAATAAAACAAAAAATATTTTTCATTATTTGAAGAAAACAGTATTATTTATATACTTTAGCGTAAATATAAACCAATTACATTAATTTTTAAAAATAATGTCCTTTGTTAAATATCTCTCAGTATACATAATTTCCATACTTTCTATTTCTGCTGTCTTTTTAAATTCCTGCAGCAGTGACGATAATGCCAATGGTGAATCGCCAAGTAATGAACCAGTTTTAGATACGATTTTAATTAGTTCTGATTTTTCATCCATTGAAGCAGGCAATATAGTGACGTTTTCCGCGGTTACAAATCTGGGAACAGATGTTACGGATGAAGTTGTTTTTTCTGTTGGAGGAACAATAATATCTGGAAATACATATGTTTTTCAACAGCAGGGTAGTTTTGTTGTAACAGCTATATATAACAATATAACAAGTAACTCAATTGTAATCAATGTAACGGTTCTGCTTACAAGTATTAATTTGAGTTCAAATTCTCAATCCTATTTTCTAGGAGATCTAGTTGAATTTAGTGTTATCGGGAATGACGGTAATGATTTAACTGACCAATCTACAATTAGCATCGTAGGGGATAGTGATTTATCTTCCAATATTTATGCAACTTCTGCAGAGGGAATGTTCAGCTTTGTCGCTACTTATCAAGATTTCACATCGGCTGTTTATGACATTAATGTTTTGCCAGCACCAACAAGATTCAATCAAAATGTATTAATTGAAGATTACACAGGAACTTGGTGTGGGTATTGTCCACGGGTTTCACACGCAATAGATTTGGTCAATCAACAAACCTCGGAGGCTGTTGTAGTCGCAATCCATAGAGGAAGTACAGACCCTAATAGCTCTTCTTATGACCCCTATAATTTTTCCGCAGGATCTTTAGAGGACTTAATTAATCTTCAAGGCTATCCTACTGCAATGCTGAACCGCACAACAGAATGGAATTATCCAGAACCTAATAATGTTAATCAAGTTATAGATTTAACTTCTGGCCCAGCAGATGTAGGTTTAGCCTTAAGCCCGAGTTTAGATGGTTTTGAGATGAGTATTGATGTTAAGGTAAAATTTGGAGGACAGTTCTCAGACTCTGAGGCAAACCTTGTCCTATATGTTTTGGAAGATGGTTTATTCTTCGATCAAACTAACTATACAAGTTATTATGGCGGATCGAGTGTAATTTCTAATTTTGAACATAATCATGTTTTAAGGGCGTCATTATCGAACCTAAGGGGCGACCTAATTCCAGAAGATCAGTACTCAGAAGATAATGTTTATCAAGTTAATTACACAATGGCAATACCCTCAAATATTTCTGTAAATGAAAATATGACATTGGTTGCATTTGTTACAAATGAGTTTAATGCTGCATTGAACGTAAGAGTTGCCAATTTTGGGGAAACCCAAATATTTGAGGAACTATAAAAAAAGCTATTCTTTTATTGTTTAAATGAGTTACTTAATCTAAAAACGGATATCTGTAATCTTCAGGTGTAACAAAAGTTTCTTTGATCATTCTTGGAGAGACCCATCGCAATAAGTTCTGCGCAGAACCCGCTTTATCATTTGTCCCGGAAGCTCTTGCTCCTCCAAAAGGTTGTTGGCCTACAACTGCTCCAGTTGGTTTGTCGTTGATGTAGAAATTTCCAGCTGAATTTTCCAAAGCACGTGTGGCTACATTTGCAGCATAACGATCCGTTGAAAAAACAGCACCTGTGAGTGCATATTCGCTAGTTTGGTCAATGAGTTCAAGCGTTTCTTCAAAAGCAGCGTCCTCGTAAATGAATATAGTAATTACAGGGCCAAATAATTCCGTACACATGGTTTCATATTTTGCGTCTGTAGTAACAATCACTGTAGGCTCAATAAAATATCCTTTGCTTTTGTCATACCCGCCACCGGCAATAATTTCTACAGCAGGATTGCTTTTAGTATTTTCAATGTAGCCCGTAATTTTATCAAAAGCGCCCTCGTGTATTACGGCTGTTACAAAATTTGACAAGTCTTCAGGCCCCCCCATTTTTATAGATTTTAAGTCTTCTAACAAATGCGCTTTAATGTCTGCCCACAAACTTTTTGGAAGATAAGCTCTTGAAGCTGCACTGCATTTTTGACCCTGAAACTCAAAGGCACCTCTTATAATTCCGGTCGCCACTTGTTTTGGATGGGCCGATTGGTGGGCCAAGATAAAATCTTTACCTCCGGTTTCTCCAACGATTCGGGGGTAGGTTTTATAATTGTGGATATTAACGCCAATTTGTTTCCACAATTCTTTAAAAATAAATGTAGAGCCAGTAAAATGCAAACCAGAGAAGTCTGGGCTTGATAGCACGGTTTTTGTAATCATAACTGGGTCTCCAAAAACAACATTGATAACGCCAGCAGGGACTCCAGCTTCTTCAAAAACATCCATTATGACTTTTGCAGAGTAAATTTGGCTGTCGCTGGGTTTCCAAACCACCACATTTCCCATCAGGGCCATGCATGCGGGAAGATTCCCAGCGATGGCTGTAAAATTAAAAGGGGTCACAGCATAGGTAAACCCTTCCAAGGGTCGGTATTCAATGCGGTTCCAAGTTGCATTGGTACTTTGGGGTTGGTCGTTGTATATTTCAGTCATAAACTGAACATTAAATCTTAGAAAGTCAATAAATTCGCAAGCAGCATCAATTTCAGCTTGGTGGACTGTTTTGGATTGCGCTATCATGGTAGCGGCATTGATCTTAGCCCTATAAGGGCCGGCGATGAGTTCAGCGGCTTTTAAAAAGATTCCTGCCCGTTGTTCCCATGGCAGTTGCGACCAAGTTTTACGGGCTTCCAAAGCAGTTGAAATCGCTTGTTCTACATGCGATTTATTTGCAGTGTGGTAAATGCCTACAACATGTTGGTGGTCATGCGGTGGGCTCATTGTCTGCGTTTTACCGGTTTTGATGTTTTTTCCATTTATGTAAATTGGAACTTCAATTGTTGAATTGTACATATATTTGTAGGCCTTGAGAACATTCTCCCTTTCTACGGATCCTGGAGCATATGAAAGTACAGGCTCATTGATTGCTGGAGGCACTTTAAAAAATCCTTTTCCCATAATTTAAATGATTAAATAATTAAAACTTAAAATTACAATTTATGGTCGAATCAACCACAAACTTGTGAAGATTAATTTTGGGCAAAATCTGCGCAAAGCCTGAAGTTTGGAATTGTCACTTCAAACTCATGATTGTCAGATAGCCGAAGCATATTATAAACGCCTTTCATACACCCCATAGGCCCCTGAAGTGCACAACCAGAGTTGTAGCGGTAGGATTCAAAAGGTTGAATTATGGGTTGTTTTCCGACAACGCCTTCGCCTTTGACAATTTCATTTTCATTTAAAGCGTCTAAAATTGTCCATTTTCGTGATATTAGTTGAACGGGATGAGGATTGTTATTTTCAATCTCTATAAAATAGTTGAATCCAAAACGAAGGCCCTTTCCGTCAAAATAACTGCACTCAAAATTAGTCTGTACGGAAATTTTTATACCTTCGGTAATTTGCTGAATCATCGCTTAAATTTAATTTGTCATTTGAACAGAATTGGCCTCTCCCAATCCAATGAGTTTGTCATAACGCGCTCCAAGGTCACGGTAATAAACAAGCACTTTATAATTGTTTTCAGTTTCATCAAAATTTCCACTGATTGCCCCTTCCTGTAGTGTATTTTCTTTATCAATAACCACATATTTGTAGTTGTAGAAACCTTGTTTCATCAATAATGTTGCTTCGTATAGCCCTTTATTTGGGTTGAAAACCATTTCATTCTCTTTTGTTGTTGAAAAATTATTAAATCCACCATATACATAAACGGCAGCATTTAAGAATTCTATAGCGCTTAAAGAAAAATGAACATAGGTGTAATCGGCTTCTATTCTGGGGTTATCACGGTCTAAAACGGTCACCTTAAATCCGCCATTGATATCGGGATTAAAGGTGTATTTTTTGCGAGAACGTTCAATATTTGTATATAAATAACTGTGATAAAGTTCTTGCAAATCAATGTACTGTATGCCAAGATTTGTGGCGCGAATGTCTTTGTTTTCAAAAAATAAATATTCATTACCTCCCCAAAATAAAGAAGCATTAGTGTATCTGTATACCAATTCATTGCCCATTATATATTGTGGCTTTAAACCATGAATCGCAGTTTTAAGATTGTTATTTTGAAGCACAGTGGTTTTAATGGTTTCTAATGGATTGTTGAAATTTGAAGTGGTTGGTGTAACTTTAAAATCTACGGATTGTGTTTCGTTGATAAGAGCCACGTCTCTTGAACGTCTTATTTGTACGGCCACATTTGCCATAGGCTCAACAACCATAAATTTTCTACTAAATACTAAATCATCGTAATCGTCAAATATTTTTATAATGTAATTTCCTGAAACTCTTAAACGTGTTTGCTGGTTTGGTATTTGTAATCGGTAGTGGGAATAAATTTGGTAGGTATTAAAGGAATTTACATAATCCACAATACGGAGGTTGTCCATTCCTGCTAAATATTCTGTTTTCATAAGTTGGGACGGATTCCAATCAGAGTCAAAATGTTCAATTACATAGTAAAAGTCTTCTTCTAAATTATTTAGAACATCAAATTCTAAGACTAGGCGATCGTTGAGATTAATAATTGCAAGACCAGAGGCATTATCTACAACCCCGAGAGATATGGTTTTGACGTCAGAAGGTGGATCAACCTCCTGAACTTGTCCAGTCAAAAACAATGGCACGGACAATGTGATAATAAAAAACTTGAAGTTGCACATTTACTTTAAAAATTGAAGGTAAATATAACCAAAAATTATGGCGTCTGTACATTTTAAATTTTAACATAAAAAATCCGATTAAATTTTATGACATATGCATTGTTTATTTGTAAATTTGCTCGATTTTAAGATTCAAATTCAAACATCCAAAGATTATATGTCCAAAGAAATTAGAATTAGTAAAGGTCTTGACATCAGACTGGTAGGTGCAGCTGCTCTTTCAATAACAGATGCTATAAAAAGCAATTTTTACACACTTAGGCCTGATGATTTTCACGGAGTAATCCCAAAATTAGCAGTCAAAGCAGGTGCTAAGTTAAAAGCCGGAGAAACTGTA
Organism: Flavobacteriaceae bacterium; assembly: GCA_002690085.1. GTDB lineage: Bacteria > Bacteroidota > Bacteroidia > Flavobacteriales > Flavobacteriaceae > UBA3537. Next base: position 7,200 of record NZDM01000029.1, on the reverse strand, counting down.
TTTTTTGACAAAGCAAATGAAGCCATCAAGTTTGTAACGCCTGTTTCAGGTGAAATCCTAGAAATCACAAGAGGAGACAAACGCCGAATACTTGAGGTTAAAATCAAAGCGGATAAAAAAATATCTTTCAAAACCCATAAAATCATCACATTAATAACAGCCCAATCAGATGAAATTAAATCTTTGTTGCTTGCATCGGGTTGTTGGCCATTTATCAAGCAGCGGCCCTATGATGTAATCGCGAAACCAGAGCGTCAACCCAAAGCCATTTTTATCTCCGCGCATGCCACAGCACCACTTGCTGTTGATTATAATTTTACTCTTCAAGGAAAAGAAGATGAACTTCAAGCCGCTGTTACAGCACTATCAAAACTCACAGATGGTCCTGTACATGTTGGTATTTCTAAGACTTTAGACTCCCCCTTCAAAGATTTACAAGACATTTGCATACACAAGTTGTCTGGGCCACACCCTTCTGGAAATGTTGGCACCCTCATAAATAAAATAGACCCCATAAACAAGGGTGAGACCGTTTGGACAATTGCCCCTCAAGATTTAGTCATTATAGGCGAATTATTATTAACAGGAATATACAATGCCGAGAGAACAATCGCCATGGTAGGTTCTCAAATTGAAGCGCCTCGTTATTTAAAAACCCGCATTGGAAGTGAGGTTGCCACCATGATTTACGATCGCGGGATTCAAAAAGATGCACATGCTCGAATTATTTCGGGGAATGTACTTTGTGGAAAGGAAGTAAAACCGGATGGATTTTTAGATTTTTACAGCGATGTAATAACGGTCATTCCGGAAGGTGACGATTATGAATTTTTTGGCTGGAATAAACCTGTTTTTAACAAAGTTTCCACATCGAGAGCTTTGACATTCTCGTGGTTAACACCCAAGAAAAAATACGACCTCAATACCAATACCAATGGAGAACACAGGGCTTTTGTTTTGACAGGGTCTTATGAAGAGGTTTTTCCTTTAGACATATTCCCAATGCAGATCCTAAAGGCATGTATGTACAAAGATTTAGACGAAATGGAGGCCCTTGGAATGTACGAAGTGGCTCCTGAAGATTTCGCACTTACAGAGTTTGTATGCGTTTCTAAACAACCGCATCAGAAAATAATTAGAGAAGGATTGGATTTAATGCTTAAAGAAATCGGATAAATATGGGATTAAAATCAAATTTACATAAGCTTAAAGAGAAATACAAAGGGACAAAAATGGCTCCTGCTTTTAATGCCATTCACACCTTTTTGTATTTACCCAATGAAACCACGCACAGCGGGGGTACGCACATCAAAGCTGCAGACGATTTAAAGCGCACCATGAATACTGTTATCATGGCGATGGTTCCTTGTTTGATATTTGGCATGTTCAATGCTGGCTATCAGCACTATCTGGCACTGGGAACAATCGAAGCTTCACACGGATTTTTAGGTGAGACATTCTGGACTTGGGACAATCTTGTTATTGGACTTTGGAAAGTTTTACCACTTCTAGCGGTTTCTTATGGCGTGGGTCTTTTGATTGAATTTATTTTTGCGGTCATTAAAGGCCATGAAGTCGAAGAAGGCTATTTGGTTACGGGGATGCTTGTCCCTTTAATTGTACCGATTGATCTTCCCCTTTGGATGTTGGCTGTGGCCGTTGCCTTTGGTGTGGTCATTGGAAAAGAGGTTTTTGGCGGTACAGGGATGAATATTTTAAACCCAGCACTAACCATCAGGGCCTTTCTATTTTTTGCCTATCCAACTTGGATGAGTGGCGATAAAGTATGGGTACATGGTGCTGTTGAACGTGCAGGTACAGCAGATGCGATTTCGGGCGAAACCATTCTAGGGAGTTATGCTCAAAATCAGGAAGTTCTTTACAATTATGCCGATATGTTTTTTGGTTTGATACCTGGTTCTGTTGGTGAGACTTCTAAATTACTAATAATTTTTGGAGCCTTGTTTCTCATTTTTACGAAAGTTGGAAGTTGGAGAATTATTTTAAGCACTGTTATAGGTGCCTTGGCCATGGGGCTTATTTTTAATGGTGTTGTGGATGCTGGTCTTATTACAGCTTCCAGTAAATTTTATGGGTTAATGGATGTTCCATTTTGGCAACATCTCATTATTGGCAGTATACTTTTTGGTGCTGTTTATATGGCGACCGATCCCGTTACGGCTGCACAAACAAATAAAGGGAAGTGGATTTATGGCTTTTTGATAGGTTTTATATCCATCATGATTCGTGTCTTTAACCCCGCATACCCTGAAGGTGTGTTTTTAGCCATTTTATTAATGAATGTATTTGCGCCAACAATTGACCACTATGTAGTTCAAGGGAATGTAAAAAAACGCTTGAAACGCGTGAAAGTTAAAACAGTATAATTATGAGTAGAAATACAGACAGTAATCAATACACAATCCTCTTTGCTATTGGAATGGTCGTTATTGTAGGGTCTTTACTGGCTTTTACAGCGTCTTCTTTGAAGCCTAACATAGTTGAAAACGAGCGCATGGAAAAGCAACAAAACATACTGTATGCGATGGGTGTCAATGAAAATGGAGATAATGATATTGTTTTTGTTAGTACTGATAAAGTCGCTTCAGAATTTTCTAAATATGTCACCACACAACTTGTTTTAGATGCACAAGGAAACGCATTAGAAGACAATGAAGCTTATCTTATTGATGTGAAAAAAGAACAGGCCAAAGCTAAAAATGGAGGTACCAGAGCCTTACCACTTTTTGTTGGTAAAAAAGAAGGCCAATCCTATTACATCATCCCCATTCGTGGTAAAGGACTATGGGATGCTATTTGGGGCTATGTTGCTTTGGATGAGGACATGGTAGTTCAAGGTGCCTTTTTTGATCACGCCGCCGAAACACCAGGCTTGGGTGCCAACATCAAACAGCGTTATTTTATGGATGATTTTATAGGCGAAAAATTACTCTCTTCTACTGGAGATTTCAAAGGCATTACTGTAGCTAAGGGTAATAACGATCCTAAGAACCTTATTAAGGACGATTATGAAGTAGATGCTCTAGCAGGGGCTACCATTACCGGAGATGGTGTGTCAGCAATGATCAAGAGTGATCTGAAATTGTATTTACCCTATTTTAAAAATTTAAAAAATCAATTGAACTAACATGGGATTACTTTCAAAAAAAGACATCAAGTTAATTACAGATCCCTTAGCGGATAACAACCCTATCACCATTCAAGTATTGGGGATTTGCTCCGCATTAGCAATTACTGCAGAATTAAAAGCCTCCCTCGTCATGGGGATTGCTGTATTATTTGTTATGGGGGTTGGTAACGTTGTAATTTCTCTAATAAGAAATATAATTCCTTCCAAAATTAGAATTATCGTTCAACTTATTGTGGTCGCATCTTTGGTGATTATTGTAGATCAAGTTTTAAAGGCCTTTGCTTACGAGCTTAGTAAGACATTATCTGTATTTGTTGGACTGATCATTACAAACTGTATCATCATGGGACGGTTTGAGGCCTTTGCGCTTGGTAACGGGCCGTGGAGAGCATTTTTAGATGGTATTGGTAACGCATTTGGTTATGCAGTTATTCTTTTGGCTGTTGGGTTTTTTAGGGAGCTTTTAGGGTCTGGTACTTTATTTGGAATTCCTGTATTGGGAGACCCTATAGAAAAAACGGGACTTTACGCCACTGGATATGAAAACAATGGATTCATGCTGATGCCTCCAATGGCACTTATTATTGTTGGGCTCATTATTTGGGTACAACGGAGTAGAAACAAAGCTTTAATTGAAGATTAATTTTTAAATAAATTAAAACACAATGATAGAACATATCGAATTATTTTTTAAATCAATCTTTATTGACAATATGGTGTTTGCCGTTTTCTTAGGCATGTGCTCATATTTGGCAGTTTCTAAAAAAGTTGCAACAGCTGTGGGATTGGGTGCGGCAGTCATTTTTGTACTCGCCATAACGGTTCCTTTAAATTGGTTGTTAGATCAATATTTGTTGCAGCCTGGTGCATTGTCTTGGTTGGGCGAAGATTTTTTAGATTATGATTTAGGCTTTCTCTCCTTTATTATGTTCATTGCAACCATTGCTACCATGGTACAATTGGTAGAAATTATTGTCGAGAAATTTTCACCATCACTGTATAATTCTTTAGGAATATTCCTGCCATTAATTGCCGTTAACTGTGCCATATTAGGGGGTTCTTTGTTTATGCAATCTCGTGAAATTGAAACCTTAGGATTGGCTGTAAATTATGGCATCTCATCTGGAATAGGGTGGTTCTTAGCCATTTTAGCCATTGCTTCTATTCGTGAAAAAATTAGATATTCCAATATCCCTGGCCCACTAAGAGGCCTTGGAATTACATTTATTGTAACGGGTTTGATGGGTATTGGATTTCTCAGTTTTGGAGGGATGTTAACAGGAGGTGACGAAGCTCCAGCGGAACCAACTGAGACAGTTCAAAATGCAGAAATTGAATTTACCTTGGACGAAAAAAAAGAAATTGTAAACATTACTAAAACAGATAACTAATATGATTATTTTAGCTGCTGGAACAACCGGAACTGTCATTGCTACTGTAGTAGCTTTCTTAGTGATTTCTTTACTTCTCATTAGTGTGCTTCTTTTCGTAAAGCAAAAATTATCCCCTTCAGGCCCTGTCAAAATTATGATCAATGGTGAGCGAGAAATAGAAGTGGCTTCTGGTGGCACTTTGTTATCGACGCTTGGTAATCAAAAAATATTTTTACCATCTGCTTGTGGTGGCGGAGGTACTTGTATTCAATGCGAATGTCATGTCCTTTCAGGTGGGGGTGAGGCCCTTCCAACAGAAACGCCTCATTTTTCAAGAAAAGAATTAAAACACGGCGCCCGTTTGTCTTGCCAAGTCAAAGTAAAACAAGACATGGAAATTACCATTCCTGAGGAAGTTTTTGGTATAAAAAAATGGGAAGCTACAGTCGTTAGAAATTACAATGTGGCCTCTTTTATCAAAGAGTTTGTTGTCGAAATTCCAGAACATATGGGCTATAAAGCTGGGGGTTATATTCAAATTGAAATCCCTCCCTGTGAAATTAATTTTGATACCATTGATATTACTGCCCACCCTGAAGAACACGACGACCCAAAGAAATTTCAAACCGAATGGGATAAATTTGGTCTTTGGCCTCTAAAGATGAAAAATAACGAAACTGTAGAGCGTGCCTACTCGATGGCCTCTTACCCCGCAGAAGGCCGTGAAATCATGCTCAATGTACGTATTGCAACCCCGCCTTGGGACCGTTCAAAAAATGGATGGATGGATGTCAATCCTGGAGTAGCATCGTCTTATATATTTGCTCAAAAGCCAGGCGACAAAGTCACCATTTCAGGCCCTTATGGAGAATTTTTCATCAATGAAAGTGATTCTGAAATGCTTTACGTTGGTGGTGGTGCAGGCATGGCGCCCATGCGTTCACATTTATACCACTTGTTCAAAACACTTAAGACGGGTCGAAAAGTTACCTATTGGTACGGCGGTCGTTCTAAACGTGAATTATTTTACCTAGACCACTTTGAGCAATTAGAAAATGAATTTCCAAATTTTAAATTTTACCTTGCCCTCTCTGAGCCTATGGAAGAGGACAACTGGAAAGTCAAAGAAAATATTGATGCGCCTGGTGATGGTTTTATTGGTTTTATTCACAACTGTGTGATTGAACATTATTTAAACAACCACGAAACACCAGAAGATATCGAGTTGTATTTTTGTGGACCGCCTTTAATGAATCAAGCGGTCCAAAAAATGGGCGAAGACTTCGGGATACCAGATGAGCACATCCGTTTTGATGACTTTGGAGGCTAAAATTACCATTCAATTAACTTGCATAGCCCAACCTTATGTTGGGCTTTTTGTATTTTTGTAGCATGCGCAAACCACTTTCCAAACAAGAGATGCACAACTTGGCAATGAACCATGTTGGTAAAGATTTAGAGTCTCGAGGTTTTGAATTTGTTGCCATAAATAGCAAACTCAAAAAACATCCCCAATTTGTGTGTATTGATAAAAATAGTCAATATTTTTTTGTAATTGTACGCGTGGTCAAACTGCCACAAAACCCCAACAATTACGATGTGGTTTGGATGGAGACCTTTAAAAAACATGCCTTAGAAAAAGAGGCCAAAGTTTTATATGCTGGTGTTGGAATTGGAAATCCTAAAGGAGTTGAACTACCCATATATTTCAATGAAGAATATCTCATTGAATACAATGGAATTCAAGTAATTGAAACAAATTATAATTAGATGAAAATAAATTATTTCCCAATTTTATTACTTGTGCTTGTTTCTTGCAACAAAGAAACAACAAACACCAAATTAAAGGGCCCAATTTTTGGCACATTTTACGAAGTTACCTATGCGGCCAAAGGAAATGAGAACTATCAAAAGGCATTGGACAGTATCTTTGAGGCAGTCAACCAATCGATGTCTAATTATCAAACGGATTCTGATATCTCTAAAGTAAACCAGCACGAGTTGGATATTGTTGACAGTTATTTTGTGGATGTGTTTAAAGCGGCAAAAAAAATTTACAATCAGACCTATGGTGTCTTTGATCCGACCATAGGGAAGCTGGTCAATGCATGGAATTTTGGTTCAGAAGAATATAAAACAAAACTTGATAGTCTTAAAATTGATAGCCTCATGCAATATGTCGGTTTTGATAAAGTTAGTTTAAATAATAATGTATTGATCAAGTCAGACCCCAAGCCTTATATCGACTTCAATGCCATTGCTAAAGGGTATGCAGTGGATTTAGTAGCTGCATTTTTAGACTCAAAAGCCAGTGACAACTACATGATTAATATTGGAGGAGAACTACGAACCAAAGGTATCAATATTGAAAAACAAAGTGGTTGGACCGTAGGAATTGAAAACCCTAATTTTGATGGTACACAAAGCTATGACAAGGTGTTTGTACTTAAAAATAGTGCAATGGCTACAACTGGTACATACCGCAAGTTTAAATGGGATGAAAATGGCAATCGCTATGCGCACATTATCAATACCAAAACAGGTTATCCAACCAAAACTAATATTTTAAGTGTCTCAGTGATAGCCGAGAATTGTATGATGGCAGATGGCTATGCTACTGCCTTTCAGGCTATGGGAGTTGAAATGGTTAAGGCGTTTTTATCATTTCACCCAGAA
>NZDM01000028.1 GCA_002690085.1 Flavobacteriaceae bacterium | reverse complement strand
GTTTGATCCATCATGTGGAGCAATAGGAGTTCCACAACCTTCAGCAACTCCTCCTTGCCATGGCTCTAACCATGTTGAACCTTGCATCTCTTGAGTGTAGGTTCCATCAGCATTAAAGCTGAATACATCATCAAATGCACAAGCTCTCAATGCAGGGAGACCAGCATCGCTGGTCCACCAACCGCCAATGTTATTTTCATCCCAACCTACTTGTAATGCACCGGCTACTGGATCTAAAGTCCAATCTCCGGCCCAAGAAGGAGGATTAAATGATGGGGCCTCAGATACTGTAATTGTTCCATACATTGAAGATGGGTGAGGTGAACATTTGTAATCATGAGAACCAACAGTCGTAAAAGTGTGGGAGTATACATGGCCTTGAGAAAAGTAACCTTCTTGAAATCCAGGTTCTGTATTACCATTCATTTGAACTAAGTTGTGAGTGCCAGGCCCCCAAGTCCAAATAACTGTATCACCAACTTCTATAGACAGTTGCTGATTTACACTATCTCCAGTAGTAGACCAACCCAAATTATAGGTTTGCTGAGCTGTTAGGGTAGTAACAGCTAAAGAAAAAATAAAAAGTAATTTTGTTTTCATAAGAAAAATTTAAATGGTTAAAAGGTGTTTGTGCTTAATTTTAGTTTTGAAAAAACAAATATGATTTAAATTATAATACAAATGTTATTTTGAGCCTATACAAAAACCATACATTTTTTTCTGGTCTAAAACGATTTCGTATTTTTAAGATTAATTAAATTTAACAATGAGTTTTATATATATAAATTAACTTCTTAGAAATTTATGAATCTCTATAAAAAAACAAATTGAAATCACAAATTACCAAAAAATCAGAGTTGAAAAATGATATAGATTTATTTTATGATAATTATTCGATTAAATGTTTCATTTAATCGATTAAATGACAAAAAACTCGCTGCTAAATTGTGTATTTTTCAAATTAGTTCCGATTATTCATCGATAAATTTTTGCATAATGGAATCGCTAACACCCATATTGCTAAAACCACCGTCATTGTAGAGATTTTGCAATGTAACGCGTTTTGTTAGGTCACTAAATAAAGTGAGGGTGTAATTTGCACAATCAAGTGCGGTCGCATTTCCTAAAGGTGACATTTTTTCTGCATAGGCAATAAAACCATCAAAGCCTTTGACTCCTTTGCCTGCAGTCGTAGGCGTAGGAGATTGTGATATTGTATTCACACGAACATTTTTGTCACGTCCAAAAAAGTATCCAAAACTACGGGCAATACTTTCTAAATAAGCTTTATTATCAGCCATGTCATTATAGTCAGGAAAGACACGCTGGGCGGCCATATAAGACAAGGCAACAATACTGCCCCATTCGTTCATGGCATCTGCCTTATATAAAGTTTGCATAACCTTGTGAAAAGACATCGCAGAAACATCAGTCCCTTTTTTGGTCCAGTCGTATTTTTGGTCTGTGTAAGGGCGGCCCTTTCTGACATTGACAGACATACCAATAGAGTGTAAAACAAAATCTATTTTACCGCCTAAAATTTCCATAGATTTTTCTACTAAATTTTGCAAATCTTCTTCAGATGTTGCATCGGCGGGAATAATTTGAGAGCCAGTTTTTTTCGCTAATTTATCAATTGCACCCATGCGCATCGCAATTGGTGCATTGGTTAGAACAAATATTCCGCCTTCTTCATGAACACGTTCTGCTGTAATCCAAGCAATAGAGTTGGGATCTAAAGCCCCAAAAATGATTCCTTTTTTCCCTTTGAGTAATTGATATGACATTGGTCGGTGTATTTAGTTGATATTAATGCACAAATATACCATTAATTCAACAACTGCTTGGCATGAGCCTTTGCAGATGCTGTAAGATTCAAACCACCCAGCATTTGAGCAATTTCTTCCAAACGCTCTTCTGAATTTAGGGGTTTTAATTGTGTAATGGTCGTATTATTTTTTTCTGTCTTAAAAACTTTAAAGTGAGCGTTTCCTTTAGCTGCTATTTGAGGCAAATGCGTGATGGTAAACACTTGCATGTATCGGCTCATTTCTTGCATAATAGACGCCATTTTATTGGATATTTCTCCAGAAACACCAGTGTCAATTTCATCAAACATAATGGTTGGCAGTTGTTGATGCTTGGACAAAATAAACTTCACAGCCAACATGATCCTGGAAAGCTCCCCTCCAGAGGCTCCTTTTTTTAGCGCTAAAAACTGTCCGCCTTTATTGGCTTGTAATAAAAAAGACAAGCAATCTTTACCATTAGAAAGAAAGTTTTCTGAAGGCGTAATGTCAATTTTAAATTTCGAATGTGGCATGCCCAATTGCTTTAGTAGTGCCTCTAACTCGGATTTAAGCTTGGGTAAAATGGATTGGCGTTTATTAGTTATTTTATCAGATTTAAGTCTTAATTTTTCTGTGTTTTCGTCTAAAGAAATATTTAGAGCCTTGAGACGCAGCTCATAATCCCCAAGTTGGGCAGTTTTGAATTGCAGCGCTTTATAAACTTCGTTTAAAGCGTCTGTAGAATTAACGTTGTGCTTATTGAAAAGGTCATGAACTTTTTTTAGCTGTGTTTCAATGTTATTTAAGCGTTCCGGATCAGGATCCAAGCGGTTCAATTCAGCATCAATCTCTGAGCAAATATCATCTAATTCAATTGTAATACTGTCCATGCGTTCGAAAATTGAACGGTAGTGAGAAGACATTGCACTCATCTTTTGAAAACGTTGTTTGAGGGCCATCAAATGCGCGTTAATTCCAATATCATCAGCATTCAAACTCTGACTTGCAAATTCTAATTCTGATTGAATTTCATCTAAGTTACTCAAAGTGTTATAATCTGACTCCAAGGCTTCAAAATCAAGACCAAGTACATTTGAATCCTCCAGCTCCAATCTTAAAAAACTGTGATAATCATGCTCATTTTTAGACTGTTGTTTCTGCAACTCAAGCGCCTTTATTTCCTTTTGAAGTAATTTATTTTTTGATATAAAGTCGCTGTAATCTTCAACAAGTGCTGTTGTTTTTGCCAAAGCATCTATGATTTGAAACTGAAATGCATCTTGGGTCAAAGAAAGTGTTTCATGTTGGGAGTGAATGTCTACAAGACGGCGACCCAAAGCTAACAATAGATCCAATTTAACCGGTGAATCATTTACAAATGCTCTTGATTTACCGGATGGAAGCACCTCACGTCGAATGATTGTTTCAGACTCGTATTCTAAATCATGTGTTTGAAAAAAAGATTGTAAATTATATACATCCAATTGAAAAACGCATTCTATGATGCTTTTTTTTGAAGGATTTTTGATGTTTGACAGATCGATACGCTTTCCCAAAACCAATGACAAACCGCCTAACAAAATAGATTTACCCGCACCTGTTTCGCCAGTAATTGTTGTCAATCCCGAGTTAAAGTCCACTTGAAGGTCTTCAATGAGTGCATAATTTTTTATGTGAAGATGAGACAGCAATGACCAGCGTTTAAAATTTGATTTTTTTCCATTTTTTTGAGTGGATTGGTGCCACTTTATTTAAAACAGAAACCAAATCGGTGATCTTAACTTTTGGGCCCGAAGAAAAAATATCTGTGATTTCATCCGCTTTGGCATCAAAAAAGGTGCGAACTAATAATGAGTTTGGCCTGCGTTTATTCAAGCTTTGAAAATTAACAATGGCTTTGGAGATTACATTTTTAGCAGCCTTGGAATCCGAAGCCATAATATCTAAACCTTTACGATGATAAGTATATAAAGAGGATCGGAATTCACTGTAGGTGTTGGACATTATATTATCTATCAAAACCCGACGGGTTTGATCTCCTCCCTTAGGGGGCTCCCATCCTTTTAAATTTCCGCGTTGCGAATAATTAGCAATGTCTCTGGCTTGTTCATAATATTTTTGACCGCCGTTGAGTTCAAAGGTATCTGCATCCATACCAAGAATCATATACACATGAAATCCAATGACTGAGATGAGGTTGGATTCAAACTGGCTGGAATTAAAGTTTAAATTTTGATATTCTAAATAATTAAAATTAAAGTCTTTATCATTGAAATTATAAACTGAGGTACTATAGGAGGAATTAAATACAGGTCTTGCCGACTGGACTTGAATACTGGCCTGAAAAGCATCAGAACTGTAGCTTTGAATAATGATGACCATGCTGCAGTCAATTCGCTCATGAGTCTCATATGTTTTATTAGTCCAACGTGTATTGTTTACAAACTCATAGAGTTGTTTTTCTAGGGTTTTAAAAACCTGAACATTTTCATTTCCAGTTTGTTGGGCATTAACGACCAAATTACAATTGAGCTCTTGAGCCAACATTGGCAAAGTAAACAACCATAAAATTAAAAAATACTTTTTTTTAATCATCGCTTCTTTTTATAAGTTCCGATAAAATATCATCGGCAACTTCGGCCTTAGGTTTTAAAGGATACTCTGTTTGTTTTAATTCTTTATCAATAATAGTAATTTTATTGGTAGCAACGCCAAAACCAGCACCCAAATCGTTTAAGGAATTTAGAACGATTAAATCTAAATTCTTTGATTTTAGTTTTTTTATGGCATTTTCAGTTTCATAGTCAGTCTCCAAAGCAAAACCAACCAAAAATTGTGTTGTTTTTTGAGCTCCTAAGGACGCTAAAATATCCTCCGTCTTTTCTAATGTTATTGATAACGATTGGGATGTCTTTTTTATTTTGGAAAGCGATGTGTTTTTTGGTCTGTAATCCGCTACTGCTGCTGATAAAATTGCGGCATCTACAGATTTAAAATACTGATGAACAGTGTCATACATTTCTTTGGCACTAAAAACTGGAAAGGTAGAAACACGGCTGCTATCGGCCTTGTAATGGGTGGGGCCTGTAATTAGAATGACCTCAGCACCATGCCTGGCAGCACTATTAGCGATTTCAATTCCCATTTTTCCAGAAGAGTGGTTGCCAATGAAGCGAACCGGATCAATGGCTTCGTAGGTCGGGCCTGCGGTGACTAATATTTTTTTTCCATAGAGTGGAAGGTTTTCTAAAATATGGGCTTCAATTGTCTCCACAATTGTCTCCGGTTCAGCCATACGACCCATACCGACCAGACCACTTGCCAAGGCACCAAAAGCCGATGGGATTAAAATATTACCATAGGACTGTAGGGTTTTCAAAGCGGTTTGTGTGGTGGGGTGTTTATACATGTCAAGGTCCATAGCTGGAGCGAAATAAACCGGACATTTTGCAGAAAGGTAGGTGGCAATCAAAAAGTTATCACTGTTGCCACTGACCATTTTAGACAGGGTGTTGGCAGTCGCAGGGGCGATGATAAATAAGTCGGCCCAAAGTCCTAATTCAACATGGTTGTTCCAAACTGCATTTTCGTCCTCTTCATTTGTAAAGTTGGATATTACAGGATGGTTAGAAAGTGTCGAGAGTGTGAGTGGCGTTATAAATTCTTTTGCCGCAGGGGTCATGACCACCCGCACGTCTGCACCAGCTTTGGTTAGCAACCGAACTAAGAATGCAGTTTTATAAGCGGCAATACCTGCCGTAACCCCAAGGACAATATGTTTACCGCTTAGGATAGACATAAAGACAGTCTTATGATGCGTCTTCCTCGGAAGTATTTCTGTGGTGAATTTTTCCTTCTAACCACTCTTGAACTGCCAGCGCATGAGGCTTGGGTAAACGTTCGTAAAACTTAGAAACTTCAATTTGCTCCTTATTTTCGAATACTTCTTCAAGACTGTCATTGTAAGTTGCAAATTCTTCCAACTTATCGATAAGCTCTTTGCGAATGTCTGTATTTATTTGCTCCGCACGTCTAGAAATTGCAGAGATGGCCTCGTAGATGTTTTCTGTCGGTGCATCAACTTCATTTCGATTGTAAGTGACTGAACTAAGGGGTGCTTTAACTTTTTTTAAATCCATGGTGTTTAACTTTTTGTTGTTAAATTATTTTTAATGTTTTCAAGTGTCTCATGCATCTGCGTTGTTTGGGAGCGGTATTTTGTCTCAGGAAAATAGCGCATCAAATTTTTATAGAACTTTAATGCCACTTCCGTACGTTCTTGTTGTTTCCATACCACACTATTAACCGCTAATTTGTAGGCGGAGTCAAACTTGTAAAAAAGAGCATCTTCTCTGTAAATAGAGCCTGGAAAATTTTCAATAAAATTGTCGAAAGCAGTGATGGCCGAGTTGTAATCTCTATGGAAAGGACCTGTGGTGTTGTACTGCAGCGCAATTTCGTAGGCCTTTTTTTCAAGCCTTAAATCCAACTCTTGAATTAAAGCATTTGCTTCATCAAAATATTTAGAGTCTGGATATTTATTTATAAATATTTGAAGCTTTTCTAATGCATCGTAGGTTTCTGTTTGATCCCTGGAATAGGCCGGAGACAAATAATAAAAGCTTTTTGCACCCAAATAGGCAATTTCATCCACACGTTCGCTTTTTGGATAGGACTCCACAAATTGTTCTGATTTATAGTTCGCAGTATAATAGTCTTTAGTTTCATAAAAGGCTTTGGAGTGCATGTACATCAACTTCTCTGCCTGTGGCTTCCCGCGATATTTTGGGACAATTTGTAAAAATAATCGGTTTGCCTTTTCAAATTTTCCTGCTTCATACAAATCCGTGCCTAATTTAAATTTAGCAGCGACGTCTTCATTTTTCAATACCTGTTGGTATTCACTACATGAATAAAATGATGTTAATAGAAGTAGAACGAATAAAAAATTTCTCATTAGATGTTTAAAATGGGGAACAAAAATACATTTTTTAAACGGATAATAAAAACCACGATAATCCCTCTCTTGGCGCATTATTGTTTTAAGTTTTTAAGCGCTGTTGAAATTTTGTATTTCAAATCATCTGTGGCTGCCACCAAAGGTAATCTAACAAGGTCCTCACACAAGCCCAATTGTTGAAGAACTGCTTTAATGCCTGCAGGATTGTTTTCTTCAAAAATTAGACCAATTAGAGGCATTACCTTTTTTTCAATGGTTTTAGCGGCATCGCGATTACCTTTCAATCCAAAGTGAATCATCTCAGAAAAATCTTTAACCAAGGCTTGTCCAATGACAGATATTACCCCAGAACCTCCTTGTAGGACTACATCCAAAACTAGATCGTCATCTCCTGAAATTACCAAAAAATCAGTGGGCTTATTTTCTATGAGTATTTTGTACTGCTCAGGGCTATTACCGGCTTCTTTTATCGCTATGATATTGTTTACATCTCTTGCCAGTCTCAAAATAGTTTCAGGTTCCATGTTTTTTGAAGTTCGTCCTGGAACATTATATAAAATTACAGGGATAGACGATGCATCAGCAACCGCTTTAAAATGCTGATAAAGGCCTTCTTGTGTGGGTTTGCTGTAATATGGAGAAACTGATAATACGGCTACAAATGGAGACAAATCGGTGTTTTGAAGTTCATCAATCACAGAATCAGTATTATTTCCACCGATTCCAATAACAAGTGGCAATCGACCTGCATTGGTTTTTATAATGGTTTGAATAATAGCCGCCTTTTCATCCTTTGTTATAGTTACACTCTCTCCGGTAGTTCCACTTATGACTAAGTAATCCGTTCCATTGCTGATGTTGTATTCTACAACCCTTGCTAGGGCTTTGTGATCTACGCTTCCATCTTGTTTAAATGGTGTTACCAAGGCAACTCCCATTCCAATCAATGCTTTCATTTAAATTTTATTTAATGTTTTGAGGTATTTAATGAGTTCTGTTTTAAAAGTAGAGGTGTCTTTTGGTTCAATTTCCAAAATTAAATCGTGTAAACGCTTGTCCTCAGCCGAAAGCCCAACTTTAAAATTTGCCTTAGACATTGCTGTGACAATGTTAAGTTCATAGGAATTAGGTTTGTAATAACTCAACAATAAGTCAAACGGAAAATTAACAAACTCATTAACTTCCGTGTTTTTACAATGCCCTAACCAATCAAAATTTTCTTTGCTGTAAAAAGCATCCCAACTGTTAGGCTGATCCTTTTCGGAGTCAATCATTGCAATAAAACGCAACCGGTTGATGTTAAGTCCTAAATCTGTAAACATGAGTTTGAAAAAATCATAATCTTGAAAATTATTGTAATCAAAAATAATCCCAACAGATTGGATTTTGTCTGAATTAAATTCTTTGTTTCTTGAATTTAATACAGTGGTCAAAAATCTTTGAGATGATTTCGTTTTGATTCGATTAAAAAACATGTACCTTTAGTCTTCTACAAAGTTAACATAAATGACNCTTAAATACATTAAATTCTCANCGCTAATTTTANTGTTTTTCTCTTGTCATCAAACNANAACCAATAAAGAAGCAAACTATCNACNAATNTCNATTGACAATTCATTNNAACCCAANCCTNCNATTGAAGATTTTTTANAGCCCTACAAAAAACACTTAGATGCCTCAATGGCTGAGATTTTGTGCTATTCTGAAAATGCANNTACAAAAACGGAAGNTGCNTTNAATACCGCGCTTGGAAATATGNTGGCGGATGCTGTTTTTGAAATGACTGCACCANTTCTAAAAAAAAGGCANAATNAAACCCTGGATTTAGTGCTATTAAACCACGGTGGTATTAGAGCTGCATTGCCTAAAGGCCNCATCAAAACAGAAANTGCATTTCGTATAATGCCCTTTGAAAATCAAGTTGTTGTGGTTCAAATGAAGGGANCTGCAATTCTGGAAATGATCGATTATCTCAAAATAGCTAGACGTGCCCATCCCATTTCTGGCATGACACTTCACATCACAAAAAAAGGCATCCTTAAAAAACTTTTAATACAAGGAAAACCATTAAATCTCAATAATGTTTACAATGTTGCAACGAGTGACTATCTACTGAATGGGGGCGACCGTATGGATTTTTTTAAAAAAAATAATGCTATCTATGATATAGATTACAAAATCAGAAACATCTTAATTGATTATTTTAAAGCAAAAGACACCTTAAACCCTAAACGTGACATGCGTTTTATTTATACCGAATAACTGTGAAAAGGAGAAAATTCATAAAAAATTCCGCAGCTTCTACTGCCCTTATGTCGTTGAGCGGCTTAACGATTTCATGTTCAGAAAATAAAACTGTAAAAATTACGGTTTTACACACCAACGATGTGCACAGCCACATCGATCCTTTTGGACCCAACGACGTTAAAAACGCAAATAAAGGAGGTATATCAAGAAGAGCAACGCTTATTCAAAAACTGCGCAATGAAAATCCCAACACGCTTTTATTGGATGCCGGGGATATTTTTCAAGGCACTCCATATTTTAATTACTTTGGAGGTGCTTTAGAGTTCAAGCTCATGAGCCTTCTAAATTACGACGCAGCAACCATTGGTAACCACGACTTTGATAATGGCATTGAGGGTCTTTATGCCCAATTGCCCCATGCGAAATTTGATTTTATTTCTGCTAATTACGACTTCCGAAACACGGTTATGAATACACATGTAAAACCCTATAAAGTTTTTTTTAAAGGAGGTGTTAAAATAGGAGTTTTTGGTTTGGGTATTGAATTAAAAGGCTTGGTCAACCCTGATGCCTTTAAAGAAACTAAATACCTCAACCCTGTAGAAATTGCACAAGACATGAGTCGCATTCTTAAACTTGAAGAAAAATGCGATTTAATTATATGCCTTTCTCATTTAGGTTACCGTTATGATGAAAAACCACAAAAAATCTCAGATATAAAGTTAGCAAGGGCGACTGAAAATATTGATCTTATCATAGGTGGACACACCCATACTTTTCTAAATGAACCCACAAAAGAGACCAATGCGGCTGGAAAAACCGTTCTTGTAAATCAAGTGGGTTGTTATGGACTTTACTTAGGAAAAGTAGATTTTTATTTTGAATCTGAAAACATTCGTGTGAAAAGCAAAGTGGTTTCTGTTTAAAGCTTATCCAAAAATGATTGTTCTGTTAAAATAGGAATGCCCAAATCCTCCGCTTTTTGTCGTTTGCTGGGTCCCATATTAGCGCCTGCCACCAAATAAGTGGTTTTGGCAGAAATAGAACTCACAACTTTACCGCCATTGGCATCAATAAGTTTTTTAAGCTCGCTACGACTGACCTTTTCAAAAACGCCAGAAACTACAATGCGATCGCCTGCCAGAATCGAAGTTTGATTGGCCAGTACCGCTTTAGAGAGCTCCATCTGCAGGCCATAACTATACAAACGCGAAACCAATCGAATACTGTTAGCGTTGCGAAAAAAGGCATAAACACTTTCGGCAATTTTAATCCCAATTTCATCAACAGCCTCAAGATTTTCAACAGTGGCCTCAGATAAAGCAGAAATACTTTTGTAATGTTTCGCTAATGTTTTTGCCACAGTTTCACCAACGTAACGAATGCCTAAGCCAAATAATACGCGCTCAAAAGGGATTTTCTTGGAAGCTTCGATTCCAGAAATCAAGTTTTCCGCACTCTTTTGCGCCATGCGATCTAATGGCAAAATATCTTCTATTTTAAGTGTGTATAAGTCCGCAGGATCTTGAACAAGTGATGCGTTAACCAACAAAGTCACCGTTTCTCCACCCAAGCCCTCAATATCCAAAGCTTTTCTGGAAATATAATGCTGAATACGACCAATAATTTGAGGGGGACACCCCAATGTGTTTAAGCAATAGTGTTGCGCCTCACCGCTTTTTCTTGTCAATGGCGTTTGACACTCTGGACATTCAGAAATGTATAGTGTTGTAGTGGAATCATTTGAACGCTTGGAAAGATCAACGGCCGTTATTTTTGGAATTATTTCACCACCTTTTTCAACAAAAACAGTGTCGCCAACACGAACGTCTAATTTTGCTATTTGGTCGGCATTATGTAAAGAGGCACGCTTGACCAAAGTACCCGCTAGCGCTACAGGTTCTAAATTAGCAACCGGAGTTATGGCGCCTGTACGGCCCACTTGATATGAAATATAATTCAATTTTGTAGGGACTTGCTCAGCTTTAAATTTGTAAGCCATAGCCCAACGCGGTGCTTTGGCCGTAAAGCCCAATTCGGCTTGCTGATGAAGGTTGTTTACTTTGATCACAATACCATCAATCTCATAGGGTAAATCATGGCGTGCGTTGCCCCAATATTCTATATATTTCAAAACCGCATCCATGGAGTCCAAGCACTGGGCTTCTTTTGGTACTTTAAACCCCCAAGATCGTGCTTTTGTCAAGTTGTCAAACTGTGAAATAATGCCTGTATTTTCACCTACAATGCTATACAAAAGACATTCTAAAGGACGTTTTGCGACTTCGCTACTATTTTGGAGTTTTAAACTCCCAGAAGCAGTATTCCTTGGATTTTTAAAGGGCTCCTCCCCATCAAGAATACGAGATTCATTCATGGATTTAAAGCCCTCAAAAGGAAGAATAATCTCTCCTCTAATTTCAAAAAAATCTGGATAATCTCCCTGAAGTTTTAAGGGAACAGATTTAATGGTTTTAACATTGGCAGTGACGTCATCCCCTTGAGTACCATCCCCTCTCGTTAAGGCTTGAAAAAGCATGCC
This sequence comes from Flavobacteriaceae bacterium, assembly GCA_002690085.1. Taxonomy (GTDB): domain Bacteria; phylum Bacteroidota; class Bacteroidia; order Flavobacteriales; family Flavobacteriaceae; genus UBA3537. The sequence continues at coordinate 18,306 of NZDM01000028.1, read as the reverse complement.
ATCCTTGTAGGTAATGCTAATGGAGGCACCATCATATTTTAATTCACAAGTATACGCAATTGGGCCATCTACTAATTTTTTAATTCGAGTTTCCCAGTCTAATAAGTCGGATTTGGAATAAGAGTTTTCCAACGAATACATCCGCTGGGCATGCACAACGGTTTTAAAGTTTTTTGTGACCGCACCACCTACCCGCAAAGTTGGTGAATTAGGATCCTGCATTTCTGGGTATTGTAATTCTAAATCTTGAAGCTGTTTTAACTTCATGTCAAACTCAAAATCGGGAATGATTGGTTGATCCAACACATAATAATTGTAATTGTGTTGTCTTAATTCTTTCCGAAGTTGTACTATTAGTTCTTGATCCGACATTTTATAAAAATCACTAGCATTATCCAACCACTAAAATACTAAATTATGGCATGAAAAGCTTAGAAAAAAGGCTTACTTTTTTTGAGTTTTCAACATACGATCTTTACCAAAAGTGTCCTTTTTTAAGGCTGTTTTTTGAAAATCGTTGCCTTCAAATAGCAGTTGAGTATCTGAGCCTAAAGCCTCATTGATTTCCATAAAACAAAATCCCTTTGAGTGCAAATTTTCAAAAGCTATTTTACAGATTGCTTTATAAAAAATTAAGGGATTATTATCATCAACAAACAAGGCCAAATGAGGTTCATAATCTAAGACATTAGAAGCCATTTTAGACTGCTCATTTTTTAGGACATAAGGGGGGTTGGATACAATTAAATCAAAAAAATGATTTTGGGACTTCCATTCTAATATATTGCCTTGAAAAAATTCAACATTAACCTTATTATTTTTAGCATTGAATTTGGCCATCTTTAAAGCTTCAAGGCTTATGTCCATCGCATAAACTTGGGCATTGGGTAATTGTTTGGCTAGGGTTATGGCGATACATCCAGAGCCTGTTCCTAAGTCCAGAATTTTAAGCGTATCATTTTTCTTAAAATGAGTTAATATCCAGGCTACTAATTCCTCTGTTTCGGGACGCGGAATCAACACGCTAGGGTCTACTGAAAATTCCAAACCAAAAAAATAGGATGTTCCCAAGATGTATTGGAGCGGCTCTTGATTTTTAAGGCGATTCATGGCTGATTTTAAAGAATTGACCTCGGCACTTGATATATCAGTTTTATAATTTAAAGCCAATTCATGAGGTTTTAGGTATAGGTACGATTCACAAATCTTCTGAAAAAATATTTGCCGCTCTGATAAAGGGTAAGAGATTAATTCTTCGTTAAAATATGATTTAAATTCTCTTAATTTCATTTCAATTCTTTTAGCTATCTCAAACTTAAATTGTGATCAACTCAACAAAAAATGAGATAAACCGTTTGATATCTTGATGACTTTATATTTTGATTTTTATCATTCAGAACTGTAACATCCTGATAATAAATCTTATTTTTGTAGTATCGAATATACATATATATAGTAAAGTAATAAAACGCGACATCGCCTTGCATTCTAAATATATAAAACGCTGTATCAAGATTGCCAAAAATGGATTGGGAACAACCGCTCCAAACCCTATGGTCGGTTGTGTAATTGTTGAGGACAATAAAATCATTGGAGAGGGCTACACAAGCCCTTATGGCGGGGCGCATGCAGAAGTAAATGCGATTGATTCCGTTAAAGATAAAATAAGACTTAAAAAAGCCACGCTTTATGTAACCTTAGAACCTTGCAGCCACCACGGTAAAACCCCGCCCTGTTGTGATTTGATTATTGCGCATGAAATTCCTAAAGTTGTGATTGGTTGTGTCGATGCACACGAAAAAGTTTGTGGCCAAGGAATTGCTCGCCTCAGAGCAAGTGGTTGTGAAGTAATATTGGGCGTTGAAGAAGCCTTGTGCAAAGAACACCACAAACGCTTTTTAACATATCACCTTAAAAAGCGACCATATATTATTCTCAAGTGGGCACAGACTAAAAACGGTTTTGTAGCGCCAAATAAAACCAGCTCAAAAAGACCGTTTTGGATCAGTGGAAAAATGGCAAGACAACTAGTACACCAATGGCGGGCTGAAGAACAGGCCATCTTGGTAGGGGCCAACACAGTCATTGAAGACAATCCAAGCTTGACTACAAGACATGTTATTGGGAAAAATCCAACGCGTATTGTAATAAGTAATAAGAAATTACATTCAAAAAAATACGCTGTTTTCAATGCAGATGCGGAAACTATTATTCTTGATACAGCACATTTAAAAAATGACAAGCCATTGGCGGGACAAATTTGTGAAAAACTTTTTGAGCGTCAAATCAACTCTTTAATAGTGGAAGGTGGCCCTAAAACAATCCAACAGTTTATAGATGAAAATTTATGGGATGAAGCAAGAGTATTTGAAGGCAATTCGGAGATTGAAAATGGGATTAAAGCTCCAAAATTTTCTATATGCTCAAGCGAAGCATTAAAAGTTGGTGAGGACCGCCTTTGGACCGTTACAAAGAAACTGTTTTAAAAATGTGCATTGTTTTGTATTAAAAGCTTCAAAGAAGTTCCTAAAAAAAACAAAGAAAATAAGTTTTGTGCTTATGTTTTCAATTGATAATAGAAAATAGAATTGTTATAATGGGCGTTTCAAATGCATCATATAATTAATAGTGAAAATTTGAACGATTAATTATGCAGTTGGTCTAAAAAAATTTGTGGACATTGCCTGGGTAAACGTGTTTTAGCATCCACAAAAACCAGCTTTGAATAAGCTGTTGTAATCAATTCACCTTGGGCATTTTTGATCTCATAATCAAACTCAATTGAGATCTTTGGCATTTTAATTAATGTTGTTTTAATTGTCAAAATATCGTCATAAAATGCTGATTTACAGTAATTTATATTCAAAATAACAACTGGAAGCATAAGCCCTTCTAGTTCCATCTTCTTGTAAGAAAAACCCAAAGCCGACAACCAATCGGTGCGGCCAATTTCTAAATATTGGGCGTAATTTCCGTGGTAAACAATTCCCATTTGATCGGTTTCAGCGTAGCGAACTTTAACTTCAGTAATGTGGCAAAGCATAAAAAAAATTATATATTTATGGGGATCAAAAAGTAATCTAAAAAAAATAAAAAATCCTACAATATTAATTTTTTTTTTTGGAATTTTGTTCACATATTTGTTGAGTTAAAAATTAAACACGGTATTCCCTAAACCACTTAATTTTTTCCACTAACTAACTAACTAACTAACTAACTAACACTACAAACCAAAAAATGAATAATACTGCGGATTCCGTATGGAAAAATTGCCTATCCTTTATCAAGGACAATATTCAGCCGCAGGCGTATAAAACTTGGTTTGAGCCCATTGTAGCAATCAAGCTAACTGATCTCTCCTTAAGCATTCAAGTTCCCAGTAAATTTTTCTACGAATGGCTTGAAGAGCATTACGTTAAAATTTTAAAAGTTGCATTGACTAAAGAGCTGGGCGACCATGCCAAGCTAGTTTACATTATCAAGATGGAAAACACTTATGGAAATAATCAGCCATTTACTGAAAAAATCCCGAGTGCCAACCGTTCTGCAATCAAATCGCAACAGGCAAATATTCCTCTAAAAAATAAAAATCCACAGTTAAAAAACCCATTTGTTATCCCTGGTATTCGGAATGTTAAAGTTGAATCTCAACTGAATCCCGTTTACTCATTTGAAAACTTTTTAGAGGGTGACTCCAATCGCTTAGCAAGAAATGCGGGCATAGCAGTAGCCAACAAACCCGGCGGAACCTCATTTAACCCGTTACTTATATTTGGAGGCGTTGGACTTGGAAAAACCCATTTAGCACACGCGATTGGGGTGGATGTTAAAGATAAGTACCCGGAAAAAACTGTACTATACATCTCTGCAGAGAAATTTACACAACAGTACATAGAATCTGTTAAAAAGAACAATCGAAATGATTTCATTCATTTTTATCAAATTATTGATGTACTCATTATTGATGACGTTCAATTTCTGTCCGGTAAATCGGGAACACAAGATGTCTTTTTTCATATTTTCAACCACCTGCATCAAAACGGCAAGCAAGTTATTTTAACAAGTGACAAAGCCCCGGTTGATATGCAAGATATTGAGCAGCGCTTACTCTCTAGATTCAAATGGGGCCTATCGGCAGAACTTCAAAAGCCTGATTTCGAAACGCGAGTCTCCATAGTAAAGAATAAGTTATACCGTGATGGTGTTGAAATGTCTGACGAAGTAATTGATTATATTGCTAAAAACATCAAAACAAATGTAAGAGAACTAGAAGGTGCTATTATCTCTCTAATCGCACAGTCCTCTTTCAATAAAAAAGAAATTACAATTGGGCTAGCCAAAGAAATTGTAGAAAAATTTGTAAAGAATACTAAGCGAGAAGTTTCAATCGATTATATACAAAAAGTAGTTTCTGACTATTTCCAAATGGATGTAGATACACTCCAGTCCAAAACAAGAAAACGTCATATTGTCCAAGCCCGACAATTGGCGATGTTTTTTGCTAAAAAGTTTACTAAAGCTTCCTTAGCAAGTATTGGGTCTCAAATAGGACAACGCGACCATGCCACTGTTCTTCATGCTTGTAAAACAGTAGATAATCTTTCTTCAACGGACAAACAGTTTAGAAAATACGTGGAAGATTTGACAAAAAAACTCTCTGTTTAAACTCAAATAATGACAAAAATTTTGATGGTTTGCTTGGGAAATATTTGCCGTTCTCCCCTAGCGGAAGGTATCTTACAATCAAAATTACCTAACGATAAATTTTTTGTAGACTCTGCAGGAACCAGTGGTTATCACAATGGAAACCCTCCAGATATCCGCTCAATTGAAGTCGCTAAAAAATATGGATTGAACATTTCAAATCAAACATCTCGCCTTTTTGAAGGCTATGATTTTGAATTATTTGACCACATCTTTGTAATGGATCAATCCAATTATAATGCTNTAATACGACAGGCTCAAAATNATAAANATATTGAAAAAGTAAAATTTATTTTGAATTTNCCTGGATCAAAAATAAAAGAAGTTCCAGACCCATATTATGGAGGNNAGAAAGGCTTTGAACATGTCTATAAAATNTTAGATNCAGCCTGTAAATACCACAGTGAACGCTTAAAAAACAATTTATGACTGGGNCACTCTATCTAATNCCAACGACACTAGGNGATGTTTCACCGTTTGAGGTCATGCCGATTGCNGTAAAAAAAAGAATTGAGGAAATTGACATCTACATTGTTGAAAGTGAGAAATCTGCAAGACGCTTCATAAAAGCTATATGTCCTAATAAATCGCAAGACAAACTCACACTTTTACCACTCAATAAATTTACTGAGGTTTCAGAAATTCCAAACTATTTAAATCCATGCAATGAGGGACAATCAATAGGCTTGTTATCAGACGCGGGGTGCCCTGCAGTGGCAGATCCGGGCTCAGAAGTGGTGCGTTTGGCACATGAGAAAAACATTATAGTGGTTCCCATGGTCGGGCCTTCTTCAATTTTATTGGCAGTAATGGCTTCTGGAATGAATGGACAGAGTTTTGCCTTTAATGGCTATTTACCCGTCGATAAAAATGCCCGGAAAAGCAAGTTAAAACAATTGGAAAAACGTTCTTTTGAAATGCAACAAGCCCAGGCTTTTATTGAAACACCATACCGAAATCAAAGACTTTTAGAAGACCTATGTCGAATACTACATTCTGAGACAAGAGTTTGTCTAGCTTGTGACTTGACACTTTCCGCTCAATTTATAAAAACATTATCTGTTAAGCAGTGGCAAAAAATCAAAGTTGATTTACACAAACGCCCCACAATATTTATCCTTCAAAAAGATTAAAGTAAGTTTATCTTTGGATGTCTTTCTGCTGTGACAACACTCGTATCAAAAGCAGCAAACTTATTTATGTATGAAGCAATATCAGTCCCAAAAGCATCTTTAAATCCAATAGCACCCTGGCTTCTTAAATAACGTTTAACGCTTCCAGGTCCCGCCAAATGTGCAGCGGCTAAAATCCCAGATTCACTCACAAGTGTACCGTTGATGTTTTGCCCAACAAATCGATTGATGTCCCGTCTTAAAACCCATTTATTTCGCTTCAAATTCGCCATAAAAGCCTTCTCCTGAAGTTCGGCACATAACAAAAAATTAGAGAGATCGTGAATTCCTAAAAGTTTTAATGTAGAAGCACCAAATTGATATTTACCAAGATAGCCTAGAGAATTTACCACTTGATAACGGCCACGAGATTCTTTAAATGCCAATGCTTCTTTAAATCCAATTAAAGAACGCTCCAATTCTATATAATTAATGGATTCGTAGTCTTGAAAGCTCCCAGCATCTAATGGCATGGGGAAATTGTAATTCAAAATAACTCTAGCCTTAATGGTTTCTTTTGATGAACTCGAAGCAGGTGCAGAGGTAAATACGTATAGCAAACAATAAAGCAAAATAGCTGTGTAAGGGAGATGTCTGAAAATAAATATTTTTATCATTGTAGATTTGAATCAAATAAAAAATCCGTGCAAAGATACAATATATTATAATTGACTGATAATAAGCGTATTAAGTTATTTTCGTATGCCTTGTTGATTGAGGTAATTTTGATAACGACGGGCATTGGCATTGTGAGCATAAAGCGTTTTTGCAAAGCGATGGAATCCAGGGCGACTAGGGTCTGCAGAAAAGTAAAAGTAAGAATGTGATTCAAAATTTAAAACAGCATCGATAGCAGATAAGTCTGGCATTGCGATGAGCCCAGGAGGCAAGCCCGTATGAATGTAAGTATTGTAAGGAGATTCGATTTTTTTATGCTTATTTAGAACGCGTTTTATGACTTTATTTTTGTAGGCCTTTGTTTGATAGGCTGCAAATTTTAATGTCGGATCGGCTTGTAAAGCCCAATTGTTTTTAAGTCGATTCATGTAGACCCCTGCAATTCTAGGCTGTTCTGTCAATTCCTTGGATTCCTCTTGAACAATAGCGGCTAAAATAGATACTTCAACAGGTGTTAAGCCCATTGCTTTGGCTTTTTGTTTTCGATTAGAAGTCCAAAATATATTGTAGGCCTTTTGTAATTTTGATCTAATTTTCTTTGCAGAGGTATTCCAAAAAAATTCATAACTGTTTGGCAAATACATGGCTAAGGCTGATTCTTTTGAAAACGCATTTGAACTTAAAAAAAGTGAATCCGTAAAAACACCCATCAAACTTAGGCTATCGGCTTCTACTTGATTTGAAATTCTTTGGGCCAACAAACCTAAACTGTGTTGATTGTTAAAGGCTACAGTGACTGCCAAGTTTTGGCTTCTCAAGTTATTGATGATGTCATTATTAGTCATGTCCCTCGCGATGCGATAACGGCCCGCTTTCACATTTATGTTGTATTTTTTTTGTTTGGCAAGCGCATCAAATTTCTCTATGTCTAAAAGCAATGGTTCTATATCAGACCGTACATCAGAGTAAGTTGCACCCGTAGAAATAAAAATATAAGCTTCTTTAGAATTAAAAGCAGTATTGGGCACTAACATAATCGAATAGATTTTAAACGAAAAGTAAGCAATCATGATCAGGCCTAACATTACAATAGCCAATGCGGTTTTTTTTAAATTCATGAATCGTCGTAAATTAAAAATTATCAAAGGTACCTTCATAAACATAGCGCACACTACCGCGCAACCAAACATCAAAATAAGATTCGTCCTTAAATCTGAATTGGACTTCTAAATCCCCGCCTTGTGTTTGAAGTGTAATACAATTGCTGTTGGTTTTTTGAGACGCATGCATCGCAATGGCGACGGCTGTAGCGCCAGTTCCACAGGACAACGTTTCCCCTTCAACACCGCGTTCATAGGTCCGGATAGCGAAATTTTCTGAATCGATGGGATCTACAAAATTTACATTAATTCCATCTTCAAGAAAAGGCGAAGCGTTTCTAATCTTGGCACCCTCAATCTGAACATTTAAATTGTCTAAATCTTTACACATTGAGACATAATGTGGCGATCCCGTATCAATTATGATTCCACCAGCTTTATTTTCTATCGATTTGACATCCTGCATTTTTAGGGAAATTTGGGAGGCTTCTATTTTTGCTTCATGAGGACCATCAATGGCTGTAAATATTGTGGTATCTTTAATAATTCCTAATCGCCTTGCAAAGGCCACAATACAACGGCCGCCATTTCCACACATACTACTTTCACGACCATCAGCATTAAAATAAATCATTTTAAAATCAAAATCAGATGAAGACTCTAAAAGAATTAAACCATCCGCGCCAATGCCAAAACGTCGGTCACAAAGTCTGGCGATAAGTTTGGTATCATTTTTGTTAAAAAAGTTAGTGAGGTTATCAATGATAACAAAGTCATTACCGGTGGCTTGATATTTAAAGAAATTTACTGGCATACCAGATGCAAATATAAGCATATTTATAAGGAACCTGTCATTGTTAAATTTCAGTTAACAATAAAAAAATTAAGCAATAAAAAATTAATTTTAAAAAATTGAAATCAAACATCAAGATTATGAAAAAATTTATTTCTTTTTTAAGCGTGTCGGTTCTTGGTGGCGCTATAACGCTTATTGCCTACACGCAATGGCTACAACCTAAATTACAAATCCAAAAAAATTCTATTTCTGAAAACCCAATTGTCTTTCCAATAAATTATTTAAACAATGTGAATAATGGAGGAAGTAATGTTGATTTTACAACGGCTGCTGAAAAAACACTGCACGCTGTAGTCCATGTAAAAAATACGACAACGAGCAAGGGCTACACCACCTATGAAGATCTATTTTTTGGTCGTCCACAAAACCGTGAACAAGTTGGTACAGGGTCGGGAGTCATTATATCTCCTGATGGCTATATTGTTACAAACAACCACGTGATTCAGGGAGCAAAATCCATTGAAGTGACTACCAACAATAACAAAACATTTACAGCAGAACTTATTGGAACCGATCCCGGCACAGATATTGCCCTGCTTAAAATCCATGTAGACGAAGATCTTAGCTACACCACCTTTGGTGACAGCAATACCACCAAGGTTGGAGAATGGGTTTTAGCGGTTGGCAATCCTTTTAATTTGACCTCTACAGTCACTGCCGGAATAATCAGTGCAAAATCAAGAGATCTTTCAGGTAGAAACACTCAATCATTTATACAAACGGATGCGGCAGTTAACCCAGGCAATTCTGGGGGTGCATTGGTGAACATTTACGGAGATCTCATAGGCATCAATACCGCTATTTCTTCACAGACAGGATCTTACATTGGGTATTCATTTGCAGTTCCCAGTAATATTGCTCGTAAAGTAGTGGAAGATATTATGGAATTTGGAAATGTTCAAAATGGAATTTTAGGTGTTATAGGGACTGAACTGAACAGCAAACGATCTGAAGCGCTCGGTATTGAAGATACAGAAGGCTTTTATGTTAGCGATGTTCAAAAAGAAAGCGGTGCAGAATTGTCTGGAATTCAAAAAGGCGATGTCATCAAAAGTATTGACGGTATAAAGATTTCAAAATTCTCAGATTTAAAAGGTTTTCTAAATACAAAGAGTCCAAATGATATTGTTGAAGTTAAGTTGTTGAGAAAAAACAAAATAAAAGATTTGAAAGTAAAACTGGAAAAATTAACCACCATCAACATTCCCATCATTGGAACGCTTCGTGAACTTAAAAGTTCAGAATTAAAGAAAAAGAATCAAGAATACGGCCTTGAGTTACAAGAATTGTCTGGCTATTACAGGGAAGAATGGATTTCAGACGGTGTTGATAAAGGTAGTATAATCATTGGAATCAATGAACTTAAAGTGAACTCTATAGCAGATGTAAAAAAAGCACTTAATAAAAATTCAGATAGAGTAAATAGAATTGAAATTATAAAAAATAGCGGTGAAAAAATGGTCTATCGCTTTAGATAAATGAACAACCTATCTTATTTAAAAAATCGCTTACACTGTAAGCGATTTTTTTATGAATTTATATACGAAGACGTTATAGTTGTTTTACTTTTGTGAAAAATAAAAACTTATTTATGCCTACTTTAAACCCCTTTGAAAAAGAAATCATACTACAAACCAACTGTCGGTAAGGCGCTTTACTTACTATTAAACTACCAAATCACTAAGCATAATTGACTTATATTTGTAGATATATTATTGACATATGCGCATTGACATCATCTGTGTTGTTCCTGAATTACTCAAAAGCCCTTTTGAAGCTTCAATTCTCAAACGTGCTATAGATGCGAAGCTTGTAGAGGTTTATGTTCACAACTTAAGAGACTACACATCAGATAATTACAAATCAGTAGACGACTATCAATTTGGTGGTGGTGCAGGCATGGTAATGACCATTGAGCCCATTGATAAATGCATTACAAAACTAAAAAATGAACGCAACTATGAGGAAGTTATATATATGACCCCCGATGGAAGTCTGCTGGATCAGAAAATTGCAAACCAACTCTCTTTGAAAGGAAATCTTATCATTTTATGCGGCCATTACAAAGGGGTCGACCAAAGGGTTAGAGATCATTTTATCACAAAAGAAATCTCTATTGGTGATTATGTGCTATCTGGCGGAGAATTAGGGGCTGCCGTTTTGTGTGATGCCATCATTCGATTAATTCCTGGTGTTCTGGGAAATGAAACCTCTGCTTTGACTGATTCTTTTCAAGATAACTTATTAGCGCCACCCATTTATACACGACCGCGTTCCTACAATGGATGGGAAGTCCCCGAGTTGTTATTTAGTGGGAATTTTCCTGAAATTGAAAAATGGCGAGAGGAACAAGCCTATGAAAGAACAAGAAGTAAAAGACCCGATTTATTAAATGAATAAAAATCTAATAAAAATTGTAAGCATTTAATTATTGCTTATATTTGCAGCCAATTTCGGATTAACCTCTAGCGATAATCGTACATGTTGATTCGAAAAAATTCATAAAATAATTACTATGGAATCCTTAATTAAATTCGTTCAAGACGAATTTGTAACAAAAAAAGACTTCCCTGAGTTTTCTGCCGGTGACACCATCACTGTATTTTACGAAATCCGTGAAGGTCAAAAAGTAAGAACCCAGTTTTTCCGTGGCGTTGTTCTACAAAAAAGAGGAACTGGANCTTCTGAAACCTTTACAATTAGAAAAATGTCAGGAACNATTGGAGTTGANCGTATCTTCCCNATGAATATGCCTGCNTTGCAAAAAATTGAAATTAANAAACGTGGTAAAGTGCGTCGCGCACGNATTTTCTATTTTAGANAATTAACTGGTAAGAAAGCCAGAATTAAAGAANGTACTAAGTAATTATTTNCAAATAATTAATTTTACAAAAGCGCTGTTATAACAGCGCTTTTTTTGTTAAAAGTTTATCATTTTGTCAAAAAAAGAGATGCCAAATTGGATTGTTGTCAAAATGTTAAAATTCATTTGTTATTTAAACTCTTAATACTGGGGTTTTTAATATATTTGAAGGCTTTTTAAAATACATAACATAAAAAATCAAGCTGTAAAAAGCTTACTCTATGGCTCAAATTATATACACCATTACGGATGAAGCACCTGCATTAGCCTCTCGATCTTTTCTGCCTATTGTTTCCTCATTTTTGGAGCCCTATGGTATATCTTTAGAAACCAAAAACATATCATTAGCTTCAAGAATACTGTCCGCTTTTCCAGAATATATCTCAGAAAAAGAGCCTGTAGAAGATGCACTTAAAAGCCTGGGTGGCCTAGTCAAAACCCCAGAAGCCAATGTGATAAAACTGCCAAATATTAGTGCCTCATTACCTCAGCTTAAGGAGGCTATTGCTGAACTTCAGTCCCATGGGTACGCCCTTCCAAAATACCCTGAACAACCCCAAAGTGATGAACAACAGCAAATAAAAAATCGCTACGACAAAATTAAAGGAAGTGCCGTAAATCCTGTATTACGGGAAGGCAATTCAGACCGTCGTGCACCAAAAGCTGTAAAAAGCTATGCCAAAAAAAATCCTCACAGTATGGGAGAATGGAAATCTGATTCCAAAACCCATGTTGCCTGCATGGAATCCGGGGACTTTGCACACAACGAACAATCCGTAACCTTAAAAAATGAAACGACTGTTCGTATTGTTCACAGCAGTCATACAGGTCAAAAAACAATTTTAAAAGAAGGTATCAAACTTTTAGACAAAGAGATTTTTGATGCAAGTTTGATGGATGTTAGTGCTTTAAAAATATTCATAAAAAAACAAATTGAGGAAGCTAAAGCTTCTGGAGTGTTGCTCTCTTTACACATGAAAGCAACCATGATGAAAGTAAGTGACCCTATAATTTTTGGACATGTGATTCGCCTATTTTTCTCAGACGTTTTTGAGAACTACAAAACAGAATTTAAACAAATTGGAGTTAACCCTAACAATGGCTATGAAAATATTTTAGATAAACTAAAAAAATTGGATTCCCAAAAGCGCAACGAAATTGAAGAAGCGTTTAACAAAGCGCTTAACGACGGTCCTGATTTAGCCATGGTAAACTCCGAAAAAGGAATTACCAATTTACACGTCCCAAGTGATGTCATTATTGATGCCTCTATGCCAGCCATGATCCGGACTTCTGGTAAAATGTACAATGCAAAAGGCTTAGAACAAGACACCAAGGCTATCATTCCAGATAGCAGCTACGCAAGTATTTACACAGCAACTATAGATTTTTGCAAAAAACACGGCGCTTTTAATCCATCTACAATGGGTACTGTACCAAATGTAGGTTTGATGGCTCAAAAAGCGGAAGAATATGGATCTCATGACAAAACTTTTGAAATTGATTCAGATGGTGTTGTTGAAGTCATAGACCAAGATGGAACCATATACACCTCGCACAAAGTTGAAAAAGGAGATATTTGGCGTATGTGTCAGGTTAAAGACGCACCAATTCAAGACTGGGTAAAATTAGCAGTAACCCGTGCACGAGCATCTCAAACACCAGCTGTTTTTTGGTTAGATGAAAATCGCGCACATGATGCAGCGCTCATAAAAAAAGTAAATCTATATATTAGTGATTACGATACATCAGATTTAGATTTTAAAATTTTATCGCCTTTAGAAGCAACTCATTTCACATTAGAACGACTCAAAAATGGTCTAGATACCATATCGGTGACGGGGAATGTTTTAAGAGATTATCTGACCGATCTATTCCCAATACTTGAAGTGGGAACAAGTGCTAAAATGCTTTCAATTGTTCCGCTTATGAATGGCGGTGGCTTGTTTGAAACTGGCGCTGGTGGATCTGCCCCAAAACATGTTGAACAATTTTTAGAAGAAAATCACTTACGTTGGGATTCGCTTGGGGAATTTTTAGCATTGGCTGTATCCTTAGAACACTTCAGTCAAGTACATAACCACCCGAAAGCCGCTATAATAGGAGCAGCATTGGATAATGCAACTGAACACTTTTTACTAGAAAAAAAATCGCCCTCAAGAAAAGTTAAAGAACTCGACAATCGGGGCAGTCATTTTTATTTGGCGCTTTTTTGGGCGGAAGCGCTTTCAAACCAAGAAGAAGATTTAGAACTCAAATTGGCCTTTAAAAAGATCTATGATCAACTCAAATCAAATGAGGACAAAATAATCGAAGAACTTATTTCAGTTCAGGGGCAATCCGTCGATATTGGAGGCTACTACTTACCCAATGAAGATAAAATACAAAAAGCCATGCGTCCAAGTGAAACTTTTAATGCCATTTTAGATCAATAAATAATCATCAAAGTTATGTTAAAGGCGTCTTAGAAAACTCCTTTTTTGTTTAATTTTACGGCGTAAAAATTTTCTATGTCTACGCGCTTAATTCCCTTACTACTTCTTATTTCATTCCTTGGGTTCTCTCAAAATCAATTTACATTAAGTGGTTCTGTTTACGAAAGTGAAGGAAAAGAAACTTTAATCGGAGCCAATGTGATTTTCCCAGAACTAAACACTGGAACTATTACCAACGAATATGGCTTTTATTCCATCACATTACCAAAAGGAACTTATAGCCTTACAATCAGCTACCTTGGCTATAATACAGTTACTGAAATTATCATTTTAGATCAAAATCAGAATCGAAATTTCAGCTTGGGTGCCGCTGCAGATGCACTTGATGAAATTGTATTAGAAACGGATGTCGAGCGTATAAACATCAAAACACCTCAAATGAGCGTCAATGCCCTAAATGCCAACACCATTAAACAAATTCCAGTAGTTTTTGGCGAAGCCGATGTGGTTAAAGCCATTACTTTACTTCCTGGCGTTTCCAATGGTGGTGAAGGAACTGGAGGCTTTAATGTTCGTGGGGGTTCTAACGATCAAAACTTGATTTTATTAGACGAAGCAACTTTATTTAATTCCTCCCATTTGTTTGGTTTTTTCTCGGTCTTTAATCCCGATGCCATTAAAAGCTTGAAACTTTACAAAGGCGGTATTCCTGCAAAATACGGGGGACGGGTGGCTTCTGTCTTAGACATCTATCAAAAAGAAGGCAATAAAAACGAATTCCACGGCAATGGTGGGATTGGTTTGATAGCCAGTCGTATTTTGTTGGAAGGGCCCTTAGAAAAAGAAAAAGGATCCTTTTTATTTGGCGGGCGCTCTACCTACGCCCATTTGTTTCTACCGCTTTTTGATGTTGATAATATTGCCTATTTCTATGACTTAAATACCAAATTAAGCTATCGCTTAGATGCGGATAATAAGATTTATTTGTCAGGTTATTTTGGTCGGGATGTATTTAATGTATCCAATAGTTTTGAAAACACCTATGGTAATACGGTAGTTAATTTCCGTTGGAATCATTTATTTTCAGAGCAATTATTTTCAAATTTATCCTTGATCTATTCCGATTATTATTACGGTTTGGATTTAAATTTTGTAGGATTTGAATGGAGCTCGGGCATACAAAATATGAATGTCAAATTCGATTTGAAACAATACCTTAATGACCGTTACAGCTTAGAATATGGCGCACACAGCACCTACTATGGTTTCAACCCAGGAATCATTCAACCCAATGGACCAACCTCGGGCATCAACAGAGAAAAATTAACCAAAAAAAATGCTTTTGAAAATGCGGTATATCTTGATGTAAAGCAACAAGTCTCAGAAAATATATCACTGAGTTATGGCGCAAGGCTTAGTAGTTTCTTGCGGCTTGGTCAGGATGAGTTGAACCGCTATGAAAATGACATGGCTGTGGCTTTTAATCCTAATTTACAAATTTATGAAGCTGTAGACCCCTTGGGTACAATAGACACATCAAGCGGAAGTGTGGAAACTTCATTTCTGAACATTGAGCCTAGAGTGGCTTTGTCTTATTTAATAGATGAAAATAGTTCTGTAAAAGCCAGCTATAACCGAATGACACAGTACTTACATTTGTTGTCAAACACAACAGCACCAACCCCACTAGATGTTTGGGCTCCCAGTGGAAAATACATCCAACCACAACTTTTGGATCAAATTGCCCTTGGCTATTTTAAAAATTACAATGATTACAGTTTCGAAATTGAAGCCTATTACAAGAAAACTAAAAATCGCATCGATTACATTGATGGGGCTAATTTAATTGCCAACAAAGCCATTGAACAAGTTATACTCAATGGACTTTCTAGAGCCTATGGTTTGGAAATTTTACTTCGCAAAAAAAACGGTAGACTCAAAGGATGGATGGCTTATACCCTATCAAAATCCGAACAGCAAACTCAAGGCCGCAATCCCTCGGAACCTGGCATTAATAATGGAAACTGGTACAATACTCCATTCGATAAAACGCATGACGTTTCTATAACCTCAAGTTATGATCTCAATGAAAAATGGACGTTAAATGCTAATTTTCTTTACCAAACAGGGCAACCCACCACCTACCCCAATGGACAGTATGTTTACAATGGCTTGTTTATACCCACCTATGAAGCTCGAAATTCTAGCCGATTGCCTGCTTATCACAGATTTGATGTTTCAGCCAAATACATCCCAAAACCAGAGAAAACCAAAGGTTGGCGTGGCGAATTGGTTTTCAGCGTTTACAATTTGTACAACCGTAAAAATGCCCAATCATTGAATTTTAGACAGAATACAGATACAGGACAAAATGAAGCGCTCAAGCTCTCTATTTTTGGAGCGATCGGTGCGGTCACTTATAACTTTATATTTTAAACCATGAAACGATTTTTGATATTCTTAAGTATTGGTTTTTTTGGAACTTCTTGTGAAGATGTGATCGTGCTAGATTTAAACACTGCAGAAGAACGATTAAGCATTGATGCCCGCATAAAAATGAACCCAGAAAACACAGATCCTCAAGTCATAGCATTGAGCTTGACAGGTGGTTTTTATGATGAAAATATTCAGTGGGTCACAGATGCAGAAGTCGAAATTTTAGAAGTAGACAATAACATAACGCATCCATTTTTGCATGATGCTGTGAACCCAGGACATTATATATTGGATTTTACACCTATTTTTGACCTGAATTACAAACTTATCATCCTCTACAATGGAGAAACTTATGAATCATCTGTAGAGCAACTGATTCCAGCCACTTCTATTGACACACTATTGCAAGGAGATGAAACTTTGTTTGAAGGAGATGAAATTGAAGTCATTGTAACTTTTACAGATGATGGCAGCCGAGAAGATTTTTATGTTCTTGATTTTGGATACAATAATTTTTTAGCAACCAAAGACGAATTCTACCAAGGTAATGCCTTTACATTCTCGTACTTCTATGAGGATCTAGAACCGGGAGACACTGCCTACATAACGCTTTATGGTGCTGATGAAAGATATTTTAATTTTATGAACGCAGTAATTGAACAAACCGAAGAAGGGGGTGATCCTTTTAAGACCACACCAACCTCAGTGCGCGGAAATGTTTATAACAGTTCTGAAGCAAGCCATTATCCGATGGGATATTTTAGCATTTCAGAAACCTACGAGGCAAGCTTAGTGATTGAATAGTTTAAAAATTGAAAGTGTTTTAAAAATAGTATTTTTGTGCATGGACTTTACAAAAACAACAGAGCAAGATTCTCACTACGATCATTTAGAGAAAAAGTCCATTTCAAATCTTTTAAAAGCGATTAATAATGAAGATGAAACAGTTCCTAAAGCTGTCAAAAAAGCTATACCTGAATTAGAAAACTTAATTACTAAAGTAGTTGGCCAATTAAAATCTGGAGGCCGACTATTCTATATAGGCGCAGGTACTAGCGGACGCTTGGGGATTTTAGATGCCTCTGAGTGTTCCCCAACATTTGGGGTACCCCACGGTCTGGTTGTGGGGTTGATTGCAGGTGGTGATACCGCATTTCGAAAAGCAGTAGAATTTGCTGAAGACGATCTAAAACAGGGTTGGAAAGACCTTGAAAATTATAACATCAACCCAAAGGATATTGTGATAGGTATTGCTGCCTCTGGTACAACCCCCTATGTAATTGGCGCCTTAAAAGCTTGTCAAATGCAGGAAATTCCAACGGGATGCATCACCTGCAATGCCAAAAGTCCACTGACAAAAGTGTCAGATTATCCGATTGAAGTCGTGGTAGGCCCAGAAGTTGTAACCGGGAGTTCACGGATGAAAGCGGGAACGGCACAAAAACTTGTTTTAAATATGATAACGACCACCACTATGATTCAACTTGGACATGTAAAGGGCAATAAAATGGTAGACATGCAACTTAGCAATGATAAACTTTTAATTCGTGGTACGAAGATGCTAATGAATGAATTGCAAATTAAAGAAGTCCAAGCCAAAGCATTGCTTTTGAAACATCAAAGCGTTCGCGCCGCCATTAATGCCTATGAAAATGGAAACTAAACGCACCAACAAACCTCAATTTATAAAAGGGCTTAAAACCATGGGAATCACCTTGGTTACACTCTTTTTGGGACCAGTTTTATTGCATGCAGGACTGTCTAATCCCGAAAAACCTCTTTACATACCCCTAGTAATTACAGGTATTGTAATTTGTGGAGCTGCAGTTTACTTAGGTTTTAAAGGTATTAAAATCATCATGGACAGTATCTTTAAATAGCCGTTTCTTTATAAAAATGTATGATAATGTGCTTTTTTTTACCTATAAATAAACATAAGAACAATTAAATCGAAGTAGCAAAGTTGAATCCACAAAAAAACCCCCACATTACTGTGAGGGCTTCAAAAAAAGGCGGTGACCTACTCTTCCACAAGTGTAGTACCATCGGCGCTAATGGGCTTAACTTCTCTGTTCGGGATGGTAAGAGGTGAGCCCCATTGCAATAACCACCTTAGGGTTAT
>NZDM01000027.1 GCA_002690085.1 Flavobacteriaceae bacterium | reverse complement strand
TACTGCTGGTGACCCAGCGAGTAATTCAATTGCTGCGGGCAATTATTTACCTGTTGAATCTTTTGCACAACTAGTAGGCTCGCCCCTAAATGGTGATTGGTGTATTACAATAATTGATAACCTTTTAATAGACAATGGTTATATTTTCTCATGGGATTTGAATTTTGATTACGGAAATGTTACCACTCAAGGCTCTTTCACCCCTGAAATTGTTTCCGGTGCTTGGAACGGAGATGAACCGACCATCGATGAGGTCAACGGCGATACTATTACTATTTCTCCAGACGGCCAGGGAGAGTATTGTTATACTTATACAGTGTTAGATGATTTTGGATGTGTATATTCTGATGAAATTTGTATCAACGTATTACCAGAGCTTATTCATGATGTTCCCAACGATATTTCTGTATGTGATCCGGTAACTTCTAATCCTGTTTTCAACTTGTTTCAAAACATAGATGTTGTTTTAGCTCCCAATTCTAGCCCTGACGATTTTGTTGTCACTTTTCACAATTCAGAACAAGATGCTGAAAATGATGTCAGCGAAATTGTAAATTTAAATACCTACCCAGGAAGTGACCAAGAAATAATTTATATACGCTTTGAATATTTAGATTCCGATTGTTTTGTCATCGAATCCTTCCAATTAAATGTATTTGATGTACCTGAAATCTTTCCAGTCTCTGATATATCCTTATGTGACGGTGATGTTATTGATGAAACAGCAAGCTTTGATCTAGAACAGCAGAGTATAGAAATCTTAGGAACTCAATCGACTTCAGATTTTATATTAACTTACCATATTAGTGCTGAAGATGCAGATTTAGCACTAAACAGTTTAAGCAGTCCCTACAACAATACATCTAACCCCCAACCTATATTTGTTCGCATAGAAAGTTTAGTTGGTGGAAGCTGTTATGTTGCTAGTAGAGATCCTGTCTTTAATTTAGTTGTTGATAATCAAACCTCGGCTGAACCGGCAGATGATTTGGTAGAATGCGATGCTACAAGTGACGGTTCCTTGGAAGCGACCTTTAATTTAGATTCCCAAACATCTGTCATCTTAGGGACAAGTGACCCATTAGATTTCATTGTAACTTATCATGCTTCTCAAGCGGATGCGGAAAATGGTGATAATCCACTTTCAAATTCAATCACAGGCCCATCTCAGACTATATATTTCAGGATTGTAGAAATTGGTGCTTCAAGTTGTTTTGGTATAGGTCAGTTTCAATTAATAGTTGATCCAGTTCCCCTCTCTACCACCCTGAATTCTTTAAGGGAGTGTGATGATGACGGTGATGGTTTTGCGGAGTTTACGCTCACAGATGTAGATACGGAAGCTCTAAATGGTCAGACGGGTCTTACTGTTAGTTATCACGCTAATCAGCCAGATGCAGAAGCAGGAACAACTTCTATTGGTCCAAGCTACACGAATACAATTGTCGATACAGAACAAATTTGGGTACGATTGACCAATACCGCTGGGGGTTGTCACAGTATCATGCCATTAAATTTGGTCGTTGTTCCATTGCCAGTTCCCCAGCCAGTAATTTTAGCTGCCGAGTGTGATGATGATAATGATGGTTTACAAACTTTTGATTTGAGTTCTGTAGCTGCTCAGGTTATAGGTACTCAAACTAATATGGTTGTAACCTATCACGAGACAGATGCTGACGCACAGGCAGGTGCGAGTCCATTAGGAAATAACTATATTACNAANACNCCNNACATNGACACTATATNCATTCGTTTGGAAAANANNTTAACAACATGTTATGCTGTAAGTACANTGGACTTGGTNGTGGAACCTTCACCTACCATCTCTTCCTTAACTTACACATTNTGTGACGTGACTAATTCTGGTGATTTGGTAGAGGTTTTTGATTTGAGTACGCNAGACAATGATTTCATTAATGGACAAAATGCANCNGTAAGNTACCANGCCAGTGAGCCCAATGCTCAGGCCAATATTGATCCTCTGCCTACACTTTACAGTAGTGGTTCTCAAATTATTTACGCAGCACTAGAGGATAACGTCACAGGTTGTCGTACCGTTGACACATTGGAACTTGTAATTGATCCAGTCCCCATTACTACCACCCTTAATCCTTTAAGGGTATGTGATGATGACGGTGATGGTTTTGCGGAATTTACGCTTACAGATAGAGATACAGAAGCTTTAAATGGTCAAACGGGTCTTACTGTGAGCTACCACACTACCCAGCCGGAGGCAGAAGCAGGGACACCTTCCATTGGTCCGAGTTATAGCAATACAATTGTCGATACAGAACAAATTTGGGTACGATTGACCAATACAGCTGCAGGCTGTCACAGTATCATGCCATTAAATTTGGTAGTTGTACCATTGCCAGTTCCCCAGCCAGTGATTTTAGCTGCTGAGTGTGATGATGATAACGATGGTTTACAAACTTTTGATTTGAGTTCTGTAGCTGCTCAGGTTATAGGTGCTCAAACTAATATGGTTGTAAGCTATCACGAGACAGATGCCGATGCTCAGGCTGGTGCGAGTCCATTAGGCAATAGCTATCTTACGAACACACCGGACATAGACACTATATACATTCGTTTGGAAAACACTTTAACAACATGTTATGCTGTAAGTACATTGGACTTGGTGGTAAATCCTTCACCAGAATTAGATTTGGAAAATAATTATGTAATATGTGCTGACGCTTCTTCGGGTGGTTTGGATTATGTTGAGGTAGACTCAGAACTTTCAGCAGCAGGCTACAGCTTTGAATGGCGAGATGAGTTTGGCACCCTTTTGAGTACTGATGCGGTTTATTTAATTGATCAAATCGGTATTTATAGCCTTGAGGTCAGTAATACAGTTGGGAGTAATTGCTCTACTTTGGCATTTTTTACGGTAAGCGAAAGTGAAAATCCAACTGTTACAGCCACAGTTACTTCAGAAGATTTTGCAGATTCCCATACAATAGTAGCTACGGCCACTGGTAGTGGATTATATGAGTTTAGTTTGGATCAGGGACCTTGGCAAGACAGCGGTACCTTTACAGGAGTTAGGCCAGGTGAGCGTACGGTAAATGTCCGTGATTTGAATGGTTGTGGGATTACATCTATTGTATTGGTTGTAATAGATTACCCGGCTTACTTCACTCCTAATGGAGATGGTTATAATGACACTTGGAATATTGGAGCCTTATCGAATCAAATGGCTTCTAAGATTTATATTTTTGACCGTTTTGGAAAGCTACTCAAGCAAATAATGCCTGCAGGAGAGGGTTGGGATGGAACTTACAATGGTCAAAAAATGCCTACCACAGATTATTGGTTTTTACTTGATTATAATGACCTGGATACAGCAGCTCCAAAACAATTAAGAGGACATTTTACATTAAAGCGCTAGTTGTAAAGAATCGTACAAAAAAAGCCTTGTTTAAAACAAGGCTTTTTTGTGTGTGTTTTATAAAATTAAAGGTTTATGCTTAAAGAAATCGTGAAATCTGAAATATTTGTATCCACAGCAGTTGCTCCTAAATTGCCTGAACTATAAAGTTCTTGAGAAGAAGTTCTGTTTGTATTAACGTAAGCAACATCCAGTTTACTATTACCAAAGCTATAACCCAAACCTAAAGAAAACCCACTAAGGTCACCATACAAACTTTTGTCTTTGTAGGGACTTTCTATCATTTTATACCCGCCTCTAAAGCTGAATTTCTTTTGCCTAAGTTCTCCTCCGATTCTGTAGGAATTGGCTACAGTGAAATTATCATTAATAGTGTTATTTACAGTTGTGTTCAACTGGTTATTGTTAAAATCAAAGGCAGTATTTGCATAATTTTTTCGTACATAGTCAAAACTTATAAGGCCTAATTTCCCCACCACGTAAGCTAAACTTCCAGTGATTTTACCTGGTGTTTTAAGTTTGTAATCAGGAAAAATATTAACAATAGATGGGTTTACAACATACCCTTGACTCTCAAGGTCGTTAAATGTAGACAGATATTGAGTGCTTTCTTCGCGTAGTGTGAGCCAAGTCGGGGAATCGTAACTAAAGCCAAAGCGGAATCCATCTGATAATTTAATGATGGTTCCAAGTTGCAAAGAGAATCCCTCTCCGTTTGTGTAGAGTTTGTTTTCAAAATTCACCTCATTAATTGTAGAGCCAGCATTGGTGTTTTCCTCAAATAAAAATGTGTTTTTTTCAAAGTCAATAAAATGGGAATTTAGGTTCAATCCTAAAGAAATATTTTCATTGTATTGAAGGGCAATATTGGCTGAAAATTTTCCACTATTTCCAAGCGATAAATAATCATATTGTTGATTGAAATTACCAGGTGCAATATTCGACCCATAAGAGGTATTGTCTAAATCTTCACTCACGGGTTCCAAAATGTAGCTGTTGTAGCCCAAAAAGGCTTGCTGGTTTCGGTAGCCATAGCTGGATCCAATATCAGCGTAAGCTTGGGTTATAGTCTCCCCTTCAAGTGCACTTATATCTCCTAATTGCAAACCGTTGGCATTCTCTAAGAAGTAGCTTGAGACCGAGTTGTTGGTGGTTGCTTGCACTGAGAACCGTGTATTGAAGTCATTTGTTCTTTCATAAAAGACACTCAAAACAAATTTATTCCAATAGGAGCCTTTATTGTGTTTTTTAAAAACAAACGCAGCTCCAATTTGATGTAAGTCTACATTATTTGATGAACTGTTGGCCATGCCGTTTCCGTAACTTACATCATTTGTATTGGTTTTAGTAGACGCGGATAACACACCATGACTGGAGTTAAAAACAGCGGCACCTGCAGGGTTAATACTAACCCCAGAGAGGTCTGCTCCAAGGGCGCCAAAAGCACCTGCCATGGCCTTAAAACGTGCGGTTCCTTGGGTTTCACCGCTACCATATCTTATGGCGTCTTCTAAATCCTGAGCATACATACAGTTTATAACTACCAAGCTAAAAATATAAATGAGATTTTTTTTCATTTTATGGAAAGATTAAAATGTTAATTTCTACGCGGTTTTGAAGCGGTACTTCTTCTTGGACTGGAGCTGCTTCCGCTGGATCTGGAGTAGGAGGGACTCGAGCTCGATCTTGAATAGGAAGAACTTCTAGGCGTTGCGCGCGATGTATTGGTTTTTCTAGTGCGAATGGAACTTGTTGTAGTTCTTGGTTTTGTCGTCGTTTTGGTAGCCCTTGTCGTTGTAACAGATCCGTTATTTGATCTTACAGACCTTGTTGTTGTGGTCGTTGTTCTAACGGTTGGACGTGTTGTATTGTACTGTCGGGTTGAAGTACTCGTACTTTGTACGTTATTTGTTCTAACTCTTGAAACAGTTCCCAATACACTGCGATTGGACAAGCTGCTTGATCTGTAGCTTGAATTTCGACTTAGAGAATTATTTCTGTTCCCATTTACATAAGCTACATTTTGATTTCTATACGGCGCGTAGAAGCCCCCGCCATAAACTCCCCAATAAGGTATATTCCATCCGTTGTAATAAAAAGGATCCCAGTAACCATAGTAGTTTGGATATCCCCAGTTCCATCTAGCGTTCCAACCCCAATTGTTCCAACCCCAATTGTTCCAACCCCAATTGTTCCAACCCCAATTGTTCCAACCCCAATTGTTCCAACCCCATCCTATCCCGTAATTAGGTCTGCTTTGAATATGGATAATAACATTAGAATCGTTGTTTTGGCCCCAACCAGCATAAGCACTATCAGTATTATTGTTTGGGCTGTAACTACTGTCATAATCTTCTACATCTGTAAAAACAGTCTCCTGATTGTTGTTATACTCGTTTGATTTACCTTTAAAATAGTCACTGTAGTAGCTGTTTCCTGAAACACTTTCAGAGACATCGTTAGTTGTATTCGCGTTGTAATCTTGTGCTTCAGAATCTCCGTAAATACCGTCTTCATACACACCAACATATTGATAAGATCCGCATGACGTAACCAAGCTGAAACCAATAAATACAATTAAATAAGCATTTGTCTTTTTGAGAAAAGTAGTAAAATTCATATCGGATTAAATTAAATTGTTGAACACTTTAAAAATACTTAGTTTTGTAAAGCATAAGTATTTTATGCTAATCATACAATAGTTATGCCAAATTACAACAATATGGCTAAAAACCTTACAAAGCGCTCAGAAGATTATTCGAAATGGTACAACGAATTGGTTGTAAAAGCAGACTTAGCTGAAAACTCCGCCGTACGAGGTTGTATGGTTATAAAACCCTATGGTTATGCGATTTGGGAAAAAATGCAAGCAGAGTTAGACCGCATGTTTAAAGAAACGGGACATCAGAACGCCTATTTTCCACTTTTTGTTCCAAAAAGTCTTTTTGAAGCCGAGGAGAAAAATGCGGAAGGTTTTGCCAAAGAGTGTGCTGTTGTTACACATTACCGTTTGCAAAATAATCCAGATCAACCTGGAAAACTTCGTGTAGATCCTAAGGCAAAATTAGAAGAGGAGCTTGTAGTGAGGCCTACTAGTGAAGCGGTCATTTGGAATACCTATAAAGGCTGGATTCAGTCTTATAGAGATTTGCCAATACTCATCAATCAATGGGCCAATGTGGTGCGCTGGGAGATGCGAACCCGTCTTTTTTTAAGAACTGCTGAATTTTTATGGCAAGAAGGGCACACTGCACATGCAACCAAACAAGAAGCTTTAGACGAAGCCAAACAAATGAATCAAGTCTACGCCGATTTTGTTGAAAATTTTATGGCCATTCCCGTAATTCAAGGTACAAAAACGGAAAGTGAACGCTTTGCTGGTGCTGAGGAGACCTATTGTATTGAAGCATTGATGCAAGATGGCAAAGCCTTACAGGCGGGTACGTCTCATTTTTTAGGGCAGAATTTTGCCAAGGCATTTGATGTCAAATTCATGACAAAAGAAGGATCTCAAGCCCATGTTTGGGCCACCTCATGGGGGGTTTCTACAAGACTAATGGGCGCGCTTATTATGACCCATAGTGATGATCAAGGCTTGGTATTACCTCCAAATTTGGCACCCTATCACGTTGTCATTGTTCCTATTTACAAAAGTGAAGATCAGCTCAATGCTATCAATAATGTAGCTGATACCATCATGACATCTTTACGCGCAAAAAACATCAGTGTTAAATACGACAACCGTACCACGCAACGCCCCGGGGCAAAATTTGCGCAGTATGAATTACAAGGCGTACCGCTTCGCATCGCTATTGGTCCTAATGATTTAGAAAATGGAACTGTTGAGTTGGCTAGGCGCGACACCCTTTCTAAGGAAACAATTGATTTAGAAGAACTTCAATCTAAAGTCACACAATTAATAGCAGAGATCCAAGATGCATTGTATGTAAAAGCCTTAAAATTTAGGGATCAGCACATCACTTTGGTAGACGATTTTGAAGCATTTAAAGCAACATTAGAAACAAAGGGTGGTTTTGTGTCTGCACATTGGGACGGATCTGAAGAAACAGAGCAAAAAATAAAAGAACTTACCAAAGCAAGCATTCGTTGCATTCCTATGGATGCTTCGCAACAAGAGGGAAAGTGTGTATTTTCGGGTGCCCCTTCAAAGCAACGCGTTCTATTTGCGAAAGCGTACTAATTTCTGCAAATACATCAAAAAAACAATATTGAAAGTTGTAGCATTTAAAAATAGTTGTATTTTTGCAACCGCAATATCAATATTGTAGCTGTTTTGTATTTTCACGATTCAAAACAAAACGGCCCGTTCGTCTATCGGCTAGGACGCCAGGTTTTCATCCTGGTAAGAGGGGTTCGATTCCCCTACGGGCTACAAATAAAAAATTAAATTAATATGGCAAATCACAAGTCTGCATTAAAAAGAATTAGAAGCAATAACGCGAAGCGCATACTCAATAAGTATCAGCACAAGACAACACGTAATGCAATAAAAGCTTTACGAGAAATAACTACAAAGAAAAAAGCTGAAAAAGCGTTTCCTTCTGTAGCTTCCATGATTGATAAACTTGCCAAGCGCAATATCATTCATAACAACAAAGCGGCAAACTTAAAATCTAAGCTAGCGCAACACATTGCCAGCTTGTAATTTTAAAGAATTTATAAAAAAAAGCCTTTCCATTGGAAAGGCTTTTTTTATGCGTTTAATTTTTATTATCCATTCATAGAAATTAAAAACTCCTCGTTGTTTCGGGTTTGTTTGAAACGGTCGTTGATGAACTCCATGGCTTCCACAGGATTCATATCCGCCAAGTATTTTCTCATCACCCACATGCGTTGAATGGTTTTTTCATCCAACAGTAAGTCGTCTCGCCTTGTACTTGAAGAGGTCAAATCAATGGCAGGGAAAATACGTCGGTTGGATATTTTTCGATCCAGTTGTAATTCCATATTACCGGTTCCTTTAAATTCTTCAAAAATAACTTCGTCCATTTTAGACCCAGTTTCTGTAAGAGCAGTCGCAATAATGGTTAACGATCCTCCATTTTCAATTTTCCTTGCAGCACCAAAAAAGCGTTTTGGTTTGTGTAACGCATTGGCATCTACACCTCCACTTAAAATCTTGCCTGAAGCTGGTTGGACAGTGTTATAAGCACGTGCTAGTCTTGTGATAGAATCTAACAAGATGACAACATCATAGCCACACTCCACCAATCTTTTCGCTTTTTCTAAAACAATATTCGCAATTTTTACGTGCTCGTGTGCTTCTTTGTCAAAAGTTGAAGCGATCACTTCTCCACGAACATTTCTTTGCATATCGGTAACTTCTTCAGGACGTTCGTCAATCAAGAGTACCATTTGGTAAACTTCTGGATGGTTGGCCGCTATCGCATTGGCGACATCCTTTAAAAGCATTGTTTTTCCTGTTTTTGGTTGAGAGACAATCATACCACGTTGTCCTTTTCCAATTGGAGAAAACAAATCCATAATTCGAGTGGAAATGGTATTTTGTTTTTCAGCGATATTAAATTTTTCTTTAGGAAATAAAGGTGTGAGATGCTCAAAAGCAACACGGTCTCTAACTGCCTGGGGGTCCAAACCATTGATTTTACTCACCTTGATAAGTGGAAAGTATTTTTCTCCCTCTTTTGGGGGACGTACATGGCCAAGAACGGTATCTCCATTCTTCAGGCCAAACAATCTAATTTGAGATTGTGATACATAGATGTCATCAGGAGATGATAAATAGTTGTAATCTGAAGACCTTAAAAACCCATATCCATCAGACATGACATCCAATACACCTTCACTTTCAATAATAGCATCAAATTCAAAATCAGGCTCTTTATAGCGATTTCTATTGTCCTTGTTGCCGTTATGTTCTTTTTTATGATGGTTATTCTTGTTTTGGTGGTGTTGTTTTTTGTGTTGTTTTTGTCTGTTATTGTTGTTTTGGTCTCTGTTGTTGTTTTTTTCTTTGACCGAACTTTCGTTATTTCTGTTGTTTTTTTCCGCCGGAGCAGCTTTGTTTTCCTTTTGAGAATTTTGCGCAGGCTTTGCGGAATGTTCTGTTTTCGGATTTTCGGCTTTTGCTAGAGCCTCTTTTTGATTGTCAGAAGGCTTGGTTGCTTGAACATCTAATATCTGATAGATCAAGTCTAATTTTTTTAAGCTACTGAATCTAGGGATTTTTAATCCTTTGGCAATTTCCTGTAATTCAGGAAGTTTTTTTTCTTTAAGTTCTGAGATTTCTAACATAATTTAGTTGTAATTATTTAAGTTTTTAAATATGGTTTTGTTGCGTTGCAACATAATTTTTTTGTGGGAAACAATTTGAATTTGGAATCGGTATGTAGTAATATGAAAAAATATAGTCGAGACAAAGAGGTCTCTTGTAATTTGTTATGCAATGATACAACATTATTTTTAAAATTTAGTGAAATAAATAAAAAAGAAACGATTACTTTAGCAGCAAAACTATATGGTATGCTTCAAAGAATTCAAACGCTTTATTTGTTTCTGTCGGCACTTTGTACAGGCGCCTTCCCCTTCGTTTTTCCATTACTTACGATTGATGCTAGTTCTTATTTTGCACAAGACTATCCGGTATATTTAGGATTATTCGCGGCTTCGACACTAATTACTGTATGGACTATTTTTAAATACAAAACCAGACAAACCCAATTTGTAATGGGTCGTATAAATATTATAGTAAACTTAATTTTATTGGGATTATTTGTGTACCGATTACTTAATTTATCTGGAGAATTTCAAAATTCGCAGAATGGCATTGGTTTATTTCTTCCTGTTGTTTCTGTCGTTTTATTAGTACTGGCAAATAAGGCTATTAAGAAAGATGAAGCTCTCATAAAATCTATCGACCGCTTGAGATAAATTATAGGCGCACTCAGTGAGATGGCTCAACGTTTAAATTCTACGATTTCCAATTCTTTTATTTCGCCTTTGGATACTTTGAAACGTAACATGGTTCGTACCTTGTGAAATCCATGTTTTCCAACTGCACCCGGATTCATATGAAGTAAATTTAATTTTTTATCCGGCATTACTTTCAATATGTGGGAATGTCCAGAAATAAATAAGCCAGGACGTTCAAATTTAATCACGTCTCGAATAGGCTTTGAATACCGATTCGGGTAGCCTCCAATGTGGGTGATCCAAACTTTAAGACTTTCAACTGTAAACTTTTGATGCAAAGGAAATTCAGTTCGGGCGGCAGCACCGTCAATATTCCCATAAACAGCTCTCAGCGGTTTTAATTTTTTTAGTGCATCGGTTACTTCAAGAGAACCGATGTCACCGGCATGCCATACTTCGTCACACCAATGGACATGTTTTAAGATATCTTCTCCTATATAACCATGGGTGTCGGAAAGCAATAGAATTTTTTTCATGGATTCTTTGAAAACTCAAAACAG
>NZDM01000026.1 GCA_002690085.1 Flavobacteriaceae bacterium | reverse complement strand
GACCTGAACTGCTAATGGTTTGTCAGAAACAACATCAAACATGATAGGAATGGAGGGACCATAAATATCGGCATCTAGGATTCCAACTTTGAAGCCCATTTTGGCTAAAGTAACTGCAATATTTGAGGTAACGGTAGATTTTCCCACGCCACCTTTTCCCGAAGCAATTGCAATGATATTTTGAATACCAGGAATGGGTTTACCCTTGATTTCATTTTTTGGCTGAGCAGGGACATCAACTTTTACATTGATTTTAATCTTGGCTTTAGCGTATACCAAATCATGAATGGCTTTCATGATATTAACCTCAGTGCGTTTTCTAGCCTGAAGCGTGGGATTGGAAATACTGATATCAACAATAACTTCATCGTTAAAAATAATAACATTTTTGACAGCTTTACTTTCAACCATGTTTTTTCCTTCACCTGGAACGGTGATGGTTTCCAAAGCCCTTAAGATGTCTTTTTTTGTGAATTTCAAAGCGTGAAATACAGATTGGTTATTGAGTACAAATATACGCTTGATTTGCTAAAAAAACTAAAGTTCTTTTGAGGGATCCCAAAAAACAGTTTTAAAATTTTGAATTTGATTGTCTTTGACTTCAACACCCTCACTTTTAAGCAATTGTTCCATCATATTAATGCCTTCAAAATGGTGTTTTCCTGTCAGAAATCCTTTGCGATTTACCACGCGATGGGCTGGTACATCTTTTCCGTGAGATGCAGTCATGGCATAGCCAACCATTCGAGCACTTTTTAAAGCCCCTAACTGTTTTGCGATAGCCCCATAACTAGTCACACGTCCAAATGGAATTTGACGTGCAATTTCGTAACAACGGTCGAAAAAATTTGAGTTCATAGCCACAGCGCGTCTAAAATCAAATCAAATTAACAAATGTAACAATGGCAATGGCTAGGGTAATCAACGCAATGCAGTAATTCATGTTTTTTGGAGAGGTGATTTTATTATTTTTAATGGTATCAAAGAACAAAATGTAAATGTAAAGCGCAATAAAACTTCCCATGGCAGCCCCGGCGATATAAGCGCCAATACTGCTAGGGTCAAGCTGCAACCAACTTACTGACAATAAGGAGGTAACAACATAGGCTTGGAAAGGAATAGGGAAGATATTAAGTGCAGACATAAAAAACCCTTGAAAAAAACGACTTTTTTTACTTTTAATTCGAGCATCCACGCTTACAGGAGATGCTTGTTTCTTTGCAGTCATAAAAAAATAAAAAGAAATTAATAAAAAAATGACGACTGCCACCCGCTTGAGAATACTTGTGACATCCGGATGTTGATTTAAATATTTTGCAAAAATTGTGGCAACATAAGTTTGTAGGCCTACCACAAGACAAACACCAATTGAAAACATAAAACTGCGATTGTGGCCTTCCTTGAGACTGATTCTAGCAGCCGACATATTGAGCATACCAGGTGGCATAACCCCTAAAAAAGAGATCAATAGGCTAAGAAAAAAAATTAAAGTAATGTCCAAAAATTAGTGTATTTTGAATCTAAGATACGTAATTGCTTTCCCTTGGTCCAAATAGGTCTTCTCGTAGAAGGTTTCAATCCCAGTTACCACTTCAGGACTTCCCTCTTGGCGGTACACATCGTGGTTTGCGTATTGAATTTCATAACCAAGCCCTTCAAGTAGGCCCAAAGTATATCCGTGCATGTATTCACTGTCCGTTTTTAGATGAACCACTCCATCAGCTTTTAGAACATGCTTGTAACGATTTAAAAATACAGGATTGGTCAAACGATGCTTGCTGCGTTTGTATTTGATTTGAGGGTCTGGAAATGTTATCCAAATTTCATCAACTTCACTGGCTTCAAAAAGGCCTTCAATCAGTTCTATTTGGGCACGAATAAATGCGACATTGGGTAATTTATTTTCATGAGCTGTCTTTGCNCCTCGCCAAAAGCGTGCCCCTTTAATATCAATGCCAATATAATTCTTATTTGGGTCTCTTTCGGCCAACCCAACAGTNTACTCTCCTTTTCCACATCCCAATTCTAACACTAAGGGATGGTTGTTTTTAAAAAACTCAGCACACCACTGCCCTTTCAAAGAAAATTTATTTTCAACAAGCGTTTCGCGTGTGGGTTGGAAAACATTGGGAAATGTTTCGTTTTCTTTAAACCGTTTTAATTTATTCTTACTCCCCACAACTGATTGTTTTGTGCAAAAATACACAAAGCAAAGTGATTAATTTGTTTCTAATGGTAAGGTAAATGAAAATTCACTACCTATTCCGTATTTACTGTCTACAAAGATATTTTCCTCATGGGCGTCAATGATATGCTTTACAATAGACAAGCCCAAACCAGAGCCCCCCTCACTTCGAGCACCACTTTTATCAACGCGATAAAAACGTTCAAATAATCGAGAAATATGCTGATCTTCAATACCTTCGCCATTGTCCGTTACGCGAATCACTAGTTTATAATCTCCAAGTGGTTCAACGCTGATTTCTGTGGTTCCATTAACATGTCCGTATTTGATGGAATTTACAATAAGATTAGTTAAAACTTGTTGAATGCGCTCACGGTCCGCATGGACTATTAATTTCGTTTGTTCAGAATTTTCAAGCGATAATGTAATTTTTTTCTTTTTAGCCTTCATCTCTAATTCTTCAAAGACATTGTGAATCAACTCTAAAATATCAAAATTTGTGGTTTCTAATTTTGACTCCCCAAATTCAATTTTTGTTATCATATCCAAATCTTGAACAATGTATATCAAGCGGTCAACCCCTTTATCTGCTCTTTTTAAATATTTCTTTAAAACCTCTGGATCGCTCATTGCACCATCCAAAAGTGTGGAAATGTATCCCTGAACCGTAAACAGTGGGGTTTTTAATTCGTGAGCCACGTTTCCCACAAACTCTTTTCTGAATTCTTCTCTAGCTTGAAACAACTGAACTTCTTGTTTTTTTAATTTGGCGTACTTACTAATTTCACTAGTTAGAAAGTCCATATCCGCAGAAATGGGAACATTTTGTACAGGATTGGTTTTGGATTCTAAAATCATAATGTCCTTATATATTTTTTCAACGCGCTTAAAAATATATTTTTTAATACTGTATTGAAAAATTAAAAATGTGACAATAAATGAAATTCCAGCAAAAGCCAAAGAAATTTTAATATCGAAACTATTTTTGAAATACAAAAAAACACTCAGAATGAGTGTTAAGACAAGAGACGTTAGCAGCGCAGTAATGATTGCAAACGCATATGACTTTTTTGAAAATGAACTCATTGATCCTGAAACTTATAACCAACGCCTTTAATCGTTTTAAATTTAGAGTCTCCTAATTTTTCACGTAGTTTTCTAATGTGAACATCTATGGTACGACCCCCCACAACAACTTCATTACCCCATATTTTTTCCAAGATAACTTCGCGATTAAAAACTTTCCCAGGCCTGGATGCTAACAAATATAGCAATTCAAATTCTTTTCTTGGCAAAACCATGTCCAAGCCCTTAAAGTTGATTTTATACGCTTCTCTGTCAATAACAAGCCCATCTAAAACAATGGGGGTGTTTGAAATTGAATCAGTCCGGGTTTTTAAGCGTCTGAGCAAAGACTTAATTTTACTTACCAGAACTTTGGGCTTAATAGGTTTTGTGATATAATCATCGGCCCCGGCCTCAAAGCCAGCAACCTGAGAATAGTCTTCACCTCTTGCTGTTAGAAAAGTAATAAGCGTATTTTCAAGTTCAGGTATTTTTCTAATTTGTTCACAAGCTTCAATGCCGTCCATTTCAGGCATCATCACATCCAAAATGATGAGATGAGGTTTTTCTTTTTTGGCTTTCTTAATGGCTTTCTGACCATTATTGGTTGTAAAAACAGTATAACCTTGAGCTGTTAAATTGTAGCTAATAATTTCTAAAATGTCAGGCTCATCATCTACAAGTAATATTTTAATGTTTTTATTGGTCATATTGAATCAAAATGATTGAGTTAAATATATAGATTATCCCACAAACTAAAAAAATGATTACAGTCTTAATTTACAATAATGTAAACCTAAAAATAAATTTATGTTAATGCAGATGATTTTGAAGGCCCATAATGTTTTTATAATTTAAAAAAAAACTATCTTTGGTAATATAACTTAATACCAATTTGATGAAACATTTTTACTTTATAATTATAACGCTCTTAACTTTCAACTTGACCCACGGGCAAGGCTTAGAAGATTTTACGAACTCAAATGCTACAAACAGCTATTCCGATGGCTCCTTTGAAGGTAATAATGGCATTACCTGGAGTTATATAGCCTCTAGAAATGGAAATAATGATTCCAACTCTTCAGGAATTGAACTCCCAGCCTTAATGCTGAGAAGAGCTTCTAGTGGTAGTAAGATAACATCCAGCGCAATTTCTGGAGGTATTTCAAATTTTTCTGTAAAGCTATACAAAGGATTCACCGGTGGTGGCGACAGACAAGTTGAGCTATTCATCAACGGAGTTTCTATGGGAACATCAACTCCTTTCGACGATTTCTCAGAGTACACTTTTTCGGTTGATAATATAAATATTTCGGGAAGTATTGAAATAGAAATTGTTAATACAACACCCAAGCAAATTATAATTGACGACATCTCTTGGACTGGTTTTTCAACGTCTTGTTCAGTTGTACTTGGGCAAGCACAATACAGTTGTCAAGGAAATACAATTGGAGACAACAATGACACTGTGACTGTTAGCATTCCATACACAGGTTCAGACGCCGGAATTACATCACTTACAACAGCCTCAGGAGGCTCCATTGACGGGGACGACCCAGCAACAACTACAGATGGAACAATCGTAATTTCGGGCGTTTCAGAAGGAAGCGCATGGGATCTGGTTTTAAATGGTGGCGACTGTGATGGTATTTCCACATCTGGAACAATTGAAGTTGACTTTTGTGATCCAATTCCGAACACATGTTATGACCTTAGCAATGGTAATGAATCTTTTGAACTTGTTGCTGTAGCTACCAATTCAGACCCTGATGTCTGGGTCAACAATTCAGGAACCTATACCATGAATGGTTATTGCGGAAGTTCTTGTACAGAAATTAGCGATGCATGGCTTGTATTTGGACCTTTAGACACAACTCAAACGAGTGATTTAACATTAGCATTTAATGCAGCTGAACAATATGGTATAACAGACTTAGTTGTTGCATACACTGAGCAATATGGAGGTTGCCCTGGGCTGTCCCAATGGATAACAGCTTCAACCGTCTCAGATGCTGGAGCAATTGAAGTAGATTTTCCTCAGATCAATGGAACAGACGTCTATATTGGTATCCAATATTACGAAGATGGAACAGATGGGTCTTCTGGATGGACACTAACGGATGTTGCGCTAAATTCTTTTGGAAATTGTCCAACATTAGGAACCGTTACCCCTTCTGACTGCGCCACATGTGATGTCAGTTTAGATACAGCAGTTTATACTTGTAACAGCAATACAGTTGGAGACAACAATGACGGAGTTATAATTACCATCCCTTATATGGGTAGCGAACCAAGCCTGACCTCCATAACCACTTCAAGTACTGGGAACCTTGGAGGAGATGACCCTGCCCAGACTGCTGATGGAAACATTATTCTTTCAGGATTAAATGAAGGGGAATCTTGGGACATAACCCTAAATGGTGGTGATTGTGACGGCACAACAATTTCGGGGACTGTGCCTGCGGCAGTTTGCGACCCTGTAACTCAAGATTTAATTATTAATGAAATTCTAGCCGATCCAGGGACTACTGACGGTGATGCCAATAACGACGGAACAATTAACACATCACAAGATGAATTTGTTGAGTTGTATAATATTGGTAACCAACCTTTGGATATTTCTGGCTACACAATGGAAGACGGATATACCACTCGCCATACCTTTCCTGCTCAAACGACTATTGGTAGCGGTGAGTTTTTTGTTCTTTTTGGAGGTGGTTCCGTTGATAACTTCAATGGTAATTCCCAAGTTTCTTCCAGTGGCTCTTTGGGACTAAATAATGGTGGCGATGATGTAATAATAAAAAACACTGCGGGTGTAGTTGTTGTTACTGTAACATATTCTGGTGCTACTGATCAATCGATTTGTAGAGATCCTGATTTTACAGGAGAGTTTGTTGGACACCTATCACATTCTACCAACGCCAGAGTCTTCAGTCCTGGGCTAACTAATGATACGCCACTTTCCATCAATAATTATGAAAATAATTTGTTTGTGATGTATCCTAACCCAAGCAATACAGGATTTGTAAACATTAAATCCAACCAAATTGGTGCGGTACAAGCACAAGTTTTTGATATGCTTGGAAAGCAAATGATTGACACAACAGTGGTAAATGAACGTATTGAAGTGTCTAGTTTGAACGCTGGAATATACATTGTTAAGCTGACCCAAAATGACAGAACAACAACTAAAAAATTAATCCTTCAATAATTAATTTTTAAATTCTAATTCAAGAGCGTTGCCGAGGCAGCGCTCTTTTTTTTGTCTATTTTTGTCATTGTATTTTAGAATTCATGGATTTAAATTCAATTTTTGATATCGACTCCAATAATGCTTTTGAAAAAAAAGCGCTTGAAATTTTTAAATTTCAGTTTAAAGA
>NZDM01000025.1 GCA_002690085.1 Flavobacteriaceae bacterium | reverse complement strand
GATCAAGCAAACAAAAATAGTCCTGTATATCTTCATTATTTTTTTATTGGTTAATTTCAAAAAAATACTACCCCGTAAAGTAACACAAAATTCCAACAACAAGAAAAACCAAAAGAACTGAGAGCACCACATCAATGGTGTTATAACTGTTTTTATGGGCTTGTTTTTGTTCGTCGGTAAGCGTCCCAAAAGACAAGCCAACAATGGTTTTATAATCTGGTGCTGTGGTCAATAAACTTGTAGATAAACATAAAATGACAGAGAAAATAAACATAAAAATAGCCATATGGGCAAAGTTAATGGTTGCAAAGTCATACAAGGCGTGGGCAACCGCTTCGCCTGAAGTAATTTGTGGTTGAAAATATATCTCTGACCCTAAACGTATAACCAACAGAACAAATCCTGCCAATAATGTTGTAATGGCCGCTATGGAGTTGACGCGTTTCCAAACAATACCCAACAAAAAAACAGCGGTTACAGGTGGTGCAATGTAGGACTGGACATTTTGTAGATATTGATACATAACCCCACCGCCTATTTTTTCCATTATAGGAATCCAAATAATACCTAAACATACAATAAATCCTGTGGCTATTTTACCTATTTGGAGCAAGGATTTTTCGGACTTATTAGGATGAAGTTTTTTGTATATATCAATGGTAAAGATGGTAGAGCATGAATTGAATACAGAGGCTAAAGAACTCATAAGTGCTGCCATCAACCCGCCTGCGACCAAGCCTTTCAATCCGACTGGCAAGAGTGTTTTGACAAGCATTGGAAAGGCGCGGTCCGCTTTTTCAACAGAAAAAACCTCAGGGTTTTGTATGGACAATGCAAAAGCAATGATACCAGGCACTAAGAAAATCAAAATGGGTAATAACTTTAAATAGGCACCAAAAATAGCGCCGCGTCTTCCAATCTTTATGTTATTAGCGGCCAAAGTACGCTGTACAATATATTGATCTGTACACCAATACCAAATTCCAACAATTGTGCCCCCTATAAGCAAGCCTGTCCATGGAAACTGCGGATCCGACATAGGACGCCACATATTAAAATGCTCTGGACTGACAGCTGTAACAGTTTCTCGCAACTGAGACCACCCCCCCACTTCTTGCAACCCCAAATAAGTGATGATGACAGAGCCTAAAATCAAAACAATGGTTTGAAGTGTTTCGGTGTATATAACCGCTTTCATCCCCCCAATAACCGTGTAAATACCAGTAAAAATTACAATACCAATGGCGCCATACCAAAATGGAATGGCTAGTAATTCAGACACTACAATACCACCGGCATATATGGTCACAGAAACCTTTGTGAGTACGTAGGCAACCAAAGAGAAAACAGATAAAAACCAGCGCGAGCGGCTGTCGAATCTTTTTTCTAAAAATTCTGGCATTGTAAAGGCGCCACTTCTTATGTAAAATGGTAGAAAGAACCAGCCTAACAATAAAACAATCCAGGCGTGAAGCTCATAATGTGCCATCGGGGTTCCAGATTCAAATCCAGTCCCTGCAAGACCAACGACGTGTTCTGATCCTATATTGGACGCAAAAATAGAGGCTCCTATAACAAACCAGCCCACATTGCGGCCAGCTAAAAAGTAATCTTCAGTATTGTTGTTTTTTTGAATAACAACCCATACAGCAACAGCTACCAATGCTAAAAAATAAATGGCCAGGACAATCCAGTCAAAACCTTCTAAAACAGAAGTAGCTGCTACAAGTAATTGGTTCATAAAAAATATATTTTGGTTAGTCTATTACTAGATATATTGATTAATGATATTTTCAAATAATTCTTGTTTTCCACTTTGTAGATCTAATTCCCCATTTTCAAGGGCAATTTGATACAAATCTTGTAGTTGTAAAGTACCGGATTCAAACTCCGCACCCTTGCCTGAATCAAATGATGCATAACGCTGTTCTCGTAATTTTTTGTATGGAGAAGATGTCATTATTTTGTCTGCCGTGATTAGGGCACGTGCAAAAGTATCGGCACCACCAATGTGGGCTAAAAATACGTCTTCTAAATCCGTGGAGTTTCTTCTAATTTTAGCATCAAAATTAATACCTCCGCCTTGCAAGCCTCCAGCTTGAAGAAAAACCAACATGGCCTCAGTGGTTTCCTGTATATTGTTGGGGAATTGATCGGTATCCCAGCCGTTTTGATAATCGCCCCTATTGGCATCAATACTGCCCAACATATTGGCCTTGGCTGCTACAGCCAATTCGTGCTGCATGGTGTGTTGTGCCAAGGTAGCGTGATTGACTTCAATATTTAATTTAAAGTCTTTATCTAAACCATATTCTTTTAAGAATCCAATGGCAGTGGCCGAATCAAAATCGTACTGATGTTTCATGGGCTCCATCGGTTTTGGCTCAATGAAAAAGGTGCCTTTAAAGCCTTGCGCTCTGGCGTAATCCCTTGCAATGGTTAAAAATTGTCCCATATGATCAAGTTCACGTCCCATGTCAGTGTTTAAAAGAGACATATAACCTTCGCGTCCGCCCCAAAATACATAGTTTTCTCCGTTGAGCGCTATGGTCGCATCCAGGGCCAATTTCACCTGTGCGCCAGCACGTGCCACAATATCAAAATTTGGATTGGTAGCGGCACCATTCATAAAGCGTGGATTTGAAAAACAGTTGGAGGTACCCCATAAAAGTTTAACCCCAGAATCCTTTTGTTTTTGCTTTAAATAATCAACAATTGCAGAAAGACGTTCTTCTGAAGCAGCTAAAGTTGGTGCTTCAGCAATCAAATCATAGTCGTGAAAGCAAAAATAATCGAAGCCCATTTTGGTGATAAACTCAAAGGCAGCATCGGCTTTATCCTTAGCAGCTTGAATGGGGTCTGAAGATTGATCCCAAAGGAAATTTTGAGTCCCAGGACCGAAAGGATCAGAACCTTGCCCACAGAAAGTATGCCAATACGCAATGGCAAATTTAAAATGCTCACGCATGGTTTTACCGGCCACTACACGTGCAGGGTCATAATATTTAAATGCGAGTGGGTTGTCCGAATCTTTGCCTTCAAATTGAATGGCATCAATACCCTTGTAGTATTCTTTATTTCCTGTAAGTATCATTATTTAATTTTTGATTTGTTTTTCTAATTCTGTTTTCCAGTTCTGGTAAGCTTCAAGATACGGGGTCTTATTTTCGATAGGTTTAAACGTCATCACGTGGTCATTGTTTGTTATGTTTTGTCCAAAGCGTTCAAAATCTTTATCGGTCAATCCTGCAGCTCTGGCAGCGCCTATAGCGCCAGTGGTATTGTAAATTTCAATCTCATAACCAATCAGAGTTGCTAAAGTTTTAGCGAAAATCTCAGATCTGAAAAGATTGTCATTACCCGCCCGAATGACCTTAATGGCTGCATTGTCATTTTTTAGGATTTCCATACCATAAACAAATGAAAATGCAATGCCTTCTAGGGCGGCTCTGTATAGATGGGCTTTAGAATGCTGATTTAAATTGATATTGCAAAATTGCGTGCCAATATTGGTATTATCCAACATGCGTTCGGCACCATTCCCAAATGGTAAAATTACCAAACCTTCAGAGCCAATAGCAATTTTGGAAGCTTTTCGATTCATAGTCTCATAAGATTCCGCAGAACTTTGATTGCGCAACCAGCGGTACATGATTCCAGCCCCATTGATGCACAATAGTTTTCCAATCGTTGGTTTTTTAGCCGAATAATTCACATGGGCAAAATGGTTGATACGACTCGATTCCTTAGAATTTTTACTGTCAGTCACCGCATATATAACTCCTGAGGTTCCACCAGT
Organism: Flavobacteriaceae bacterium; assembly: GCA_002690085.1. Classification (GTDB taxonomy): domain Bacteria; phylum Bacteroidota; class Bacteroidia; order Flavobacteriales; family Flavobacteriaceae; genus UBA3537. The sequence continues at coordinate 44,193 of NZDM01000025.1, read as the reverse complement.
GGCAGCAACCTCTCCACTATTGAATACGTTCAGTGAAAGGGCGTTGTTCGGCTGGTCGCCTGCGCGGTAGGTAATGGGAATGCCTTCAGGTAGTCCAGTTTCTTCTGCTGCTTGTTTTGAGATGTAAGCTTGAGGCGTAAAATTTTCTACAATATCAGGTACCAAATCATAAGAAAATTCAAAATAATCCAGCAACCAACTGGCTACGGAATCCGATTCATAATCCCAAAAAATACCTTCTGACAAGCCGTTGTTTGTAGTTGAAATGGTTCCTGTTAATTTTAGAGCTATAAAATCTCCAGGTAGCATAAACTTATGAATTTTTTTATACAACTCAGGTTCATTGTCTTTGACCCATTTGAGCTTGGAGGCCGTAAAATTTGCGGGGGAATTTAAAAGGGAAGACACACAGCGTTCTTTGGTTAAATCTTTAAAGGCTTGTTTACCAATATCCACAGCGCGACTGTCACACCAAATGATGGAATTTCTTAGCGGTTCGCCATTGCTATCGACAACAACCAAACCGTGCATCTGGTAAGAAATACCAACGGCTTCAATGTTTGAAGGATCGATTTTTGATTCTTGTATAATGCGTTTAGTGCCTTGACACACAAATTTCCACCAATTGTTAGGGTCTTGTTCCGCCCAATCGCTTTGCTGAGAAAGAATGGACATTTCGTGTTTGGGCTCGTGAAGGCTCAAAATATTTTCACCTGTAGACGCGTCAACTAAAGCCACTTTAACGGAAGAACTTCCCAAATCAAATCCTATATAATATTTTGTGTGCATAAATTGGTATTAATTGAAGTTCAAAAATATTTTAAATATAGTTCGAAAGTTGATAAATATGAAGCAATTATTAATATAATTGAAGCCAAAATAAATTTCCCAATGTAAGATTAAATTACAAAAACTAAAAATGACGGTTTAAATTAATAAGGATCTAAAGTTACAATGGAGCCATCCTCGCGGTATTCTATTTCGGCTACCTTTACAGATCTTAAATGTGTGACCCCTTTTGATAGCGAAGAATCGTGGTAAAATAAATAGGTTTTCCCTTCAATTTCACAAACAGAATGGTGGGAAGTCCAACCCACTACAGGGTTAAGAATTCGGCCTGTATAGGTGAACGGCCCATAGGGACTATCTCCGATTGCATAACATATAAAATGGGTGTCTCCAGTAGAGTATGAAAAATAATATTTTCCATTGTGTTTGTGTAACCATGCAGCTTCAAAAAAGCGGCGGTCATTATCTCCTGAGAGCAGAAGATTTCCGTTTTTATCAAGAATTTCTAATGCCTTAGGGGTTTCGTCAAACTCCAATAAATCATCTGTCATTTTAGCAACCAATGGCAACAAAGCTGGTTCATCATCTGCCGGAAGGAATGCGGTAGGGCTTTCTGGTTGATCGGCATTAAAAACACCTGTTCTCCAGCGTTGTAATTGGCCACCCCAAAGGCCTCCAAAATACATATAATAGGCACCGTCATCATCTTTGAAAACGGCGGGGTCTATAGAAAAACTGCCCTTTATCGCCTTTGGCTCTGCTTTGAATGGGCCTGTTGGAGAGTCGCTGATAGCTACACCAATTCGAAAAATACCTTCATAATCCTTAGCTGGAAAGAAAAGATAAAATTTTCCATCTTTTTCATTGGCATCAGGCGCCCACATTTGCTGTTGTGCCCAAGGTACATCATCTACATGCAAGGCCACACCATTGTCTACGGCTTTACTGTCAATGCTATCCATAGAAATGACATGGTAATCCTCCATAGCAAAATGGCTGCCGAGGTCATCAAAAGCTTCACCTGCATCAATATCATGAGATGGATATATATATATTTTTCCATTGAAGTAATGGGCAGATGGGTCCGCGGTATAAATATGAGTTACCAAAGGGGCAGACAGCGCTTTTTTATTTAATGCATCAAAATCTATGTGGTCAATATTATCCTCAGGCATTGTTGTTAGTTGTTTCGTCTTTGTTTTAATTCCAATTCTATTTGTGTTTCCATGTCTTTGTTAATTTCATAGAAAAATAACAAGCCTACGCCTAACAAAAATGGAATGGCAGGAAAAATACTCACCAATAATTTTGTACCAAGAATGGCTTCGGATGCTTGGCCGGAGACACTGTTTGCATCGTAGCCATAGTAATCCAAAATTTTAGTGACTAAAGAACTCCCAATTGTTAGGCCCAGTTTTAAACCGACCATCATCGCCGAAAATATGATCGCAGTTGCTCTGCGGTTGTTTTTCCATTCGGAATAATCCGCCACATCAGCAATCATAGCCCACAACAACGGAATGGTGATTCCATAGAAAAAGCCATGTAATATTTGAGATCCAAAAATCAGCTCAATAGAAGTCGGTTTAAAAAAGTTAAACAGTATGATAAACAATGTCGAAATAAATAAAAACAAACCGAAAACATTGCGTTTTCCATATTTATCAGCCAAGGTCTTAGACAAGCCAATCCCGATTATCATAAATATAATACCCCCCGCATTGAACAAACCAAAGCCAGCAGAGACTGGGTCGTTACCAAAGAAGTTAATTCCAATACTAGATAAAAATTCTAACACAGGATTGATGAAGCTTGTCAATCTTGAAGCATCTATAAAGTTTTCAAAATAATACACATAACTACCACCTTTCATGGCCAAAGACACAAAAGTTAAGGTAGTTAAACTCAACATTATAATCCAAGGATTATTTTTTACCAAGTCTGCTAAATCCTCCGCAACTGTAGACTTTTGTTCTTCAGTTGGGACCACACGTTCACGTGTGGTGAAAAAAGTAATCAATAACATAACGGTTCCAATGATGGCCAACCAAGTCATTACAATTTCGATTCCAACGGCTTTGTCGCCTTCTCCAGCGTAGATTATAATTGGCAACATAAAAACTTGCACAAAAAATTGGGCAAACATCACCGCTACAAAGCGGTAAGATGAAATACTGTTGCGTTCTTTCATACTACCGGTAATGACCCCACTGAGCGCAGAATATGGCAAGTTACTTGCAGCGTACAATAAAAGCAGTAAGGTATAGGTAATAACCGCGTAAATTACCTTGCCTCTGTAATTAAAATCTGGGGTGCTAAAGGCTAGCACTGAAACAATCCCCAATGGCACGGCCGTCCAAAGAATCCAAGGCCGAAATTTACCCCATTTAGAATTTGTACGGTCAGCGATGGCACCTACTATAGGATTGAATCCAAAAGCGGCGACAGTTCCTACTATAAACATAATGGCCGTTGCATCATTGGCATCTAACTTGTAGATATCCGTATAAAAATAGGCCAAGTAGGTCATCAGGGTTTGAAATACCAAATTGGCGGCCAAGTCCCCTAGACTGTAACCAATTTTTTCAATAATGGATAATTTTTCGAAAGTTGATTTCATAGGAAAATTTTAATGGTTTATGGCTTTGTATTAACGCCTAAGAGACTCTCATAGGCCACTTTAGGCTGGTAATCTCTATCAAATAAAAGCGGATAGTTGGTGCGCCCTTTTATGGGCCAATCGTTGAGCCAAGAATGTTTGTCCATTACGCCCCAAAAGGTAACCCTATTTATTTTATCACTGTGTTTGACAAAAAGATTAAAAATATCTTGATAACGCTTTGCTAACTTTTCTTGAACGGCATCTGGCAATCCATTCGGGTATGGATTCATTTTTGGATCACCTTCAAACTTTGAGAAATTTTGAGTCACCTCGGCACCAACCATTTCCCAAGGATTGGGAAGCACAGAAATGTCAAGCTCTGTAAAAGAGACGGAAACACCTTCAGCATGTATATCCAAAATAATTTGTTCTATTTCTTCTAAGCTTGGTGATTTTAAATCCCAATGGGCTTGCACCCCGACCCCATTAATCTTGGTGCCATTGGATTTAAAGTTTTTAACCATTTTAAGAACAGCGGCTCTCTTTTCAGGTTTGTAAAGATTGTAATCATTGTAGATTAAATCGGCATCTGGATCTGCTTTCTCTGTTATTCTAAAAACCTCTTCAATATAATCTTCACCCATGTTTTTATAAAAAACTGACGCTCTCAAACTACCATCCTCTTCAAAAGCCTCATTAACCACGTCCCAAGCATTAATTTTTCCTTTATAGCGTGACACGAGTCTATTGATGTGGTTATCAACATGTTTTCTTGTTTCAGCACTGTTGTCGATGTTTTGCATAAAATCTGCGAGCTGAGCATGCCAAACCAAAGCATGTCCCACAATGTACATGTTATTTTTAAGGCCCATTTCAACATACTTATCCGCTGCTTTAAAATTGAACTTGTNAGGCTTGGGCTGAATAAACATCCATTTTAAAGAGTTNTCAGGTGTNATTGTATTGAATTCACTATTTACAATTGTAGCNGATTTTGGATCCAAACCTAAAATAGTATTTTCGTTAATGGCCGCCCCTAAATAAAATAAATCTTTAAAATGCNCCCCTAATGATAACTTATTNGAGGNTTCAGAAACAANTTTATTGGCACAACNGATTAAACAAATTAGACCACAGATAAATATTATAAAGATTGGTTTATTTAAATTTTTCATCNTTTTCATTTTTTTAATATTCTAAAAATCAGTGTTTCAAAAATTTAAGCGTTTGGAAACTGTTGGTGTATTGGTTGCGAATTTTCAACAAGTAAATCCCCGTACTAAGGCTTGAAACGTCCAAGGTTAACGTTTTATTTAGTGCATGTTCTTGATTGGGGAGTTGGTAATATTTTCCCAACAAGTCCATGACCTGAATCTGGTCATTAGCAGTATATTTTGAAATCGTTATTTGGTTTTTTGCAGGGTTGGGGTAAAGAAAAACGTGGCCATCCTGAGTATCATTATCCCAAACTCCAGCGGTTGTGTTTATAAACTCGTAGGCACCAATGTCAACTATATCATTAACGTTAATGTTAGAAAAATCAACCTCAGCAGACCCTTGCGGTACCAAAGTAAAATCATCTATGTAAAAATCGCTAACAACTCCATCTCCAACATTCGGCCCTTTGACATATGCAAACATAGGGTCATTTGATAGATATGTGAAATCCCCGGACAAAAGTGTCCAACCCTGGTCATTTACAGCAGTACTGGTAGTTACAGAAGTGTAAGTGTTCAATGCAGTGTTTTTGATGGTTATTTGAGCATTTCCAGAACCCCCACTGGCTAATTTCACCCAAACATAAAACGTATAGGTTTCCCCAACATCCAGAAGATTGTCCAATACCAATTTAGGACTGTGCCAGTTGGCGGTTCGATTGGTGACTGAAAGGCAGTAATCCCCTGATTTTGAGGTTTCCGTAGTAGATGTCAAATTGGGAGATCCAAATTGAGACCAGCCACCAAAAGAATTTTCAAAACTTGAATAGGAAATAGCATTGGCCAGTGCAGGTCTTGGATTACTTAGAAAATCATCTGATGGAGAGTAATTCGAATCTCCAGCATTGATGGCTGGAGAATTTTCTGTGAGCTCAAAATTAGCTTGGCTAATATCGATAGCACCGTTGACAGAACTAGGAACTTCAGTAAATAAGGGGTCTACATCAATCATATTACAACAGGATATAAAATTGTAAGGAACGCCATTATCATCGGATGGTAATTTTCCATTTAAAAAAATATTATTTAAAACAGGTCTGGAGCCTGAAATATTAGGAAGTTCTATGGCTGAAAATAAATTATCTCGAGTTACTACAATATTATTAGCAACAGTCACATTTTGAACTTTATTGGCTTTGATACCTCCTACTTTTTGACCTCTGTGACCTGGATTTCCATTAGCCACAGAAATATCTTGAATGATCTCATGAACCCCATTGTAATACAAGGTGTTGTTCTGAATAATAGCAGAGGCTCCTAAAGAATTGTCAAAATTGATTCCATTTTTACCATTATTTACACAAACATTATTTTCAAATAAAAAAGTTCCATAATAATTATCATCACTGCGAGTGACGTACAACCCTTGGCCATCTAAGATGTTATTGTAAGTTGCTGTCCCATAATCTGGATTGGTGTTCCCTGAATTGTCAGGCAATTGGGTGACATAAAAAGGAATTCGGTTCCAGTTGTTATAAACTAAATTACCACGTATGACCATTTTAACATCCGTTCCATTGTCAGCTTCTGAGGAAGCAATGGTTTCAGCAAAGACAACCGCAGATGAAGCCGAAGATGTCCACCAAGTGGTATTGTAAACTTCATTGTATTCAATAGTAATATGATCTGAGTCATTGAAGCGAATCCCAGAGCCCGGTGTGTCATGAACAATATTATTGCGAATAATAATGTGATGGTGTGCGCCATAACCACCCCAAATGCCCTTTCCAGAAAAATAAGTATGGTTATAATTGATGTCATCATTAGGATCAGAAGCCGCTAAAACCTTATATTCTCTGTTTGCATACGCTTCGGCATAAGTAATGGATGCACCAGGTCCGACTACTTCAAAACCTTCTATGATAATGTAGTTCATGTTATTTGAAATAACAATTCCACCTCTACCATCAAATTGAATCAAAGGGGAATGGCCGGGATAATTTTTTAAAGTGATATAAGCACCCTCTGAACCAGATTTGTTAATGGTTACTACATGATTATTGTTCATATTGGTGTTTGTAGCAGTATCCACTGTTCCATAGCCATTATTTTGATAAGTTCCATTCATTACAAATATTGTGCCTCCCGGATTGACAAATGAGATGGCTCTATTTATTGTCTGAAAGGGAGCCGCTTCTGAGCCATTGTTGGAATCAGATCCATTGTTCGCGGACACATAATAATTTTGTGAAAAAACAAGTCCAGAAAACATTAAAAAAAATAAGATTTTGATGTTTTTTGACAATATTATGTTTTGAAAATAATTAAATCTAAAAGTCATTTTTTGGCTAATTATTTAAATTTAAATTTAAACTTAAAATTTTGATTTGCTTAAAATATTTGAGTAAAAGCCTATCAAATTTGAGGCGATTAATCTCTAAATATCAAATCCCAAATTTAAACTATTATCATTTCTCTTTCAAGGGGTCTTTGTTTACAAAATCCCGCATCACTTTCAATTTCTTGCTGTATTTATCAACCAATGCTGCATTTTCAGCACGTTTTGAAATGTCTGTATTTTGCTTCAAATCGACGTTTAGATCATAAAGCATATTACCTAAATATTCTTCTCCTTGAAAAAATTCTGTGTAAGAATAATTTTTATCCACCACGGCCTCGCCTTGCTTATAACGGGTGTAAATTTCATCTTTCAAATTAACCGATGGATTTTCCATTACAGTTGTTAAACTTTCTCCGTGAATGTATTCAGGTGGAGTAATTCCTGTTAATTCGCAAAGGGTTGGATATACATCCACTAATTCTGTAAAAGAATCTGTTGTTTGGTTTTTAGCAAAACCTGGAGAGGAAATAATAAAAGGTATCTTTATGGCTTCATAAAAGGTACTGTGTTTACACCAGAAACCATGCTCCCCTAAAAAGAACCCATGATCGCTCCACAAAATAATGGTGGTATTATCGCGCAATCCCATTGCATCTAAACCATCAATTAAATCTCCAATCAAGGCATCCATATAACTCACGCTGGCATAATAGCCGTGGACGAGATTTCTGGACATTTCATCACTTAATAAGCCTTTACTTGGAATGTCTAAATACATGTTTCTCAACTCCGCATTGTCATGCTGGGCATGCATGGCAATATACGGTGAATTCTCTGGTTGATAAGCATTGTCCGCCAAAGGAACTTCATTGTGATCATATAGATCCCAATATTTTTTAGGCTGAATAAAAGGCAGATGTGGAGAAACATATCCAACCGCCATAAAAAAGGGCTTGTTTTCTGCTTTTAATGCTTTCATTTTATCCAAGGCTCTTTGGGTTACTTTACCATCATTATAGGCGTAATCGTCCACCTCTGGATACTCAAATGCTGGTCCCTTGCGGCCATGTTCTCCAAATTCTCCATTGCGCTTGCGCTCCTGGGCTTTAGGATCTTGGTAATCTGCTTGATGGGCACCCCCATCATTATCAGACCAATATTCACCCGTATCGTTTGGATAGTGATATATTTTACCATAGGATATCGTTTCGTAACCATTTTCCATAAAAAGTTGATTCAAACTTATAGCATTGGGCGTATCTTTGGAAGCTCTTGAAGTGTAATCATTAAATCGTTTCTGACTAGGACGTATGCCTGTCATAATGCTGGCCCGACTCGCGCCACAAACTGCAATATTTGTGAAAGCATTATTGAATTGAAGACCTTCAGAAGCCAATTTGTCAATATTCGGGGTAATCATTTGAGACTCGCCATAGGAATTGATTTTTGGTCTAAAATCATCCACAGAAATAAAAAGAATATTATGGTTTTTTGTACCCGTCTGTGCGTTTATGAAATGAGATGAAAGTAGCAGGCCAAAAATGAGTAGAATGTGTTTTATTAATTTTTTCATAATACGAATGGATTTAATTTTTAACTGTAATTTTAGAAGCTTTATAGCCAATGCGAATGGCGCGTGTGCTTATTTTTTCTTGCGGTTGTAACAAAAGAGGCTTTGAGTAAAGTTGCCAGTAATCCGTTCCAATGGCATCTGATAGCTGGTAAGCAATAGAAGCACCTTCTGTTGCACAGCTCAGGACAATGGTATTGTTCTGTTGCTGAATCTTTACGTCCGCCGTAACTGGTTGAATCATACCGGGCCAAAATTCGCGAATGATTTCACTCTCAGGTGTAAAGCCACGGTCTTTTATTGATGCTTGCCACTGACTGAGTTGACTTCTCAACAAAATTAACTTTTCAGCATAGGCCGGGTCATTGGCTAAATTATGTACCTCATAAGGGTCATTTTTTAGATCATAAAGTTCTTCAAGAGGCTTCGTTTTCATAAATATATAAGCAGCATCACCCTCAAGCTTCCCTTCGGTATCTAATTCAATCAAATGCTTATTCATCGGAATTTGTTCTCTATATCTATTCCTGTAAATCAATGGTAGCTCCGGCATGAAATTCTTAATGTAAACATAACGTCCATCCAAAACAGAACGCTGCATGTCTGTAGATTCATCAAAGCGATCGGCTGAACCATAAATAAAATCTCTCGGGGCTTCTTCAAAAGGGCCTGCAAAAGCCTTTCCGTCCATATATTCTGGTGGTTTTTGACCTGTCAAAGACAGTACTGTTGGGCCTAAATCCATTAGTGAAACCATACGCGATTCGGTTTCACCTGCACGATAACCATCAGGGTAGCGGATAATCAAAGGCACATGAAGACCACTGTCTCCAACGGCTCTTTTTTGTCGCAAAAGATTACCGCCGTGATCGCTCCAGAAGAAAATAACGGAATTCTCCATAACACCATCAGCTTCAAGCGCATCTAACAAAATGCCCACCTCTTTATCCAAGGCTTCAATGTTTGAATATTTACGTGCAATGCCTTCACGTACAATAGGTATATCGGCATAATAATCAGGAACTGGTACAGATGATGGATCGACCGTCATGGGTTTGTCTTTACGAAGCCAAATCCGCGATTCGTGGGTCGTGTAATAATTTTTGACATAGAAAAAAGGGCGCCCTTCAGGCGCATTTTTATAGGAACCGCCCCCATAAACATCGTCCCAAGCTGTGAAAGGTGCATTGAATTGATAGTCACACTTGTTATCATTGACACAATAATAGCCCTGGGCTCTTAGATACTCTGGAAATGGTTTTACATAAGCAGGAGGCACCACCTCATAATCTGGAACATTTTTACCGGACTTGTCTAAAACTCCTTTGTCTATTCTAATCTTTATGTCTTCTGGCCATTTAAAGTTGTTATGGTCACCCGTTCGCATATTGTGGGCCCCTAAACGTGCAGGGTACATGCCGGTAATGATAGAAAAACGACTAGGCGCACAAACCCCAACCGTTGCATAAGCATTGGTATATTTGATGCCTTCATTTGCCAAACGGTCTATATTAGGGGTATGAACCGCTTTATTGCCATAGGCACTTAAAACAGGCCCCATATCTTCACAGCTGATCCAAACGACATTTAATGGCTTTTTGGAAATCTTTTGCGCCAAGGAGGATGGTGTTGTAATAAGCATCAGTCCAAAAAATAAAAAGCTTTTAATCTGATTCATTTTAAATGTTTAATAATGTACTGGGATATAATCGCTTTCGCTTATTTTTCCCACTAAATCTTTTGAAACTTTATTCCATTTTGAAACCCGATCCAGGGGATGTAGCGTTGGTTTTATAAGTGGCATTTTTTCTGTTAATAAAAAATCATTTTGTGACAGCATCCAATTCTTTAAAGCTTCCGAAAGTTCTTCTTTTATTTCAGATAAGTCGTTATTTTTTATTAAATTATTTTTCTGATAAGGATCATTTTCCAAGTCGTACAACTCTTCAAAAGGAATGTTTGGAAAAGATTCGGCACCAATTTTAATAAAAGCATTCACCGCAGGATTGTTTCCATAATTAGAGGTCACAACTTCCATGGAATTGTAATTTCTTATGAACTTATAGCGCTTACCCCTGACGGCGCGGCTTGGAAAAACCTTACATGCTTGTATATTTTGCCTGGTAGAAATAGAATAAATATAATCGTGAATAGGCGCTTGACTACCTTTAAGCGTTGCTTGAAAACTTTTTCCGTCAATATCACTTGGGATTTTAGCGCCTATTATATCCAAGAAAGTGGGTAAAACATCTACAAAGTTTAATAAACTTTCTGAAACAGAGTTGGGAGCTACAACTCCAGGCCATCGCACTACAAAAGGAACCCTGAGACCCTGTTCTGCAACGCCCCATTTACCAGAAATACCATGATCGGAAGCATAGATAAATATCGAATTTTCAACTAGGTTATTGGCTTTAACCATGTTTAAAACAAGTTCTAACTGTGTATTGTCATCTTTGATATTTTGATAGTAACCTCGCTTGAAATTTGGGGTATATCCTTTGTCATACGGCAATTTAAAAATATCCTCATTCGAGTAACTTGAATTCTTTGGATATGGACCATGTGGAAAGTCAGATGTGATAAATACACAAAAAGGCTTTTTGGTGGTTTCCAAATAATTTTCAAGCTTGTCCAAAGGTAAATAGCGGTGGTTGACTGATTTGAAATATTTAGACCACTTAAAAACAGAATTTGGTTTTACATGACCCTTGCCTGCCAAGACGACGTCATAACCCTCAGCCTCCATATATGTAATGACTGTTTTTAAATTGGGTTTTACCGCCAAGTGATTTGCCATACAACCATTTTTTACAGGGTGCATCCCAGTGAAAATCTGAGAACGACTGGGTGCACAAATGGCTTGAGAGGTGTAAAAATTATTAAATCGCATACCCTCTTTTGCAAGTGCATCCACCGCTGGGGTGTGTACTTTAGGATTGCCATAAACCCCATAGTCCAATAAATCTTGATCATCCGCTAAATAAAAAATAAAATTAGGACTGGTTGTGTTTTCTTGAGCTTCAGATTTTAAGAAGATCGTTAAAAATAAAAAACAAAAAAGAAGTGTTATTTGAAAGTTTGATTTCATAAATTTTCTATTATGAGTTTAACAGCGTGTTGGCCTTTTTGTGTTGTTGATTTAAGGATGTAAAAACCGGGGGGCAAAAATTGCACATCAAGACTTAGATTTTTGGATGCTGGGTAATTTTTTTTGAAAACTCTGGAACCATTGTATTGGAATATACTAATTTCATGCGGTTCAAAGTGTAAGAAACGTAATTCTAATTGTGTTTTTGCAGGATTTGGAAAAACTAAAAGTTCAGTAGCCTGATCTGTAAAAGTTACGGAATCTAAGCTCAAACTTGTGTCAATATTAAAAACCAAGCTATGCATAGACATGGCGTCCATTGACATTGGCATGGAATTTTCTCCAAGATCAATGTTATTAGTTGAAACACTCGTGAAATTTTCGTTACTATTGTCTGAAGTAATGTAGTGCTCAACAGAAGTTGTCCCTGAAGGAATTACAACATCAAAATCACTTTGATTGTTCTGTGTGAAAAGCTGTACTACAATTTTAGAATTATCAGGTGATTTAAAAGCCAAAACTCTTAAAGCATCTCCAAATGTATCCGAATGAATCCTTTGGTACCCCTTTTTTACAAGATTTGTAAAATGTTTAAACGCATAATAGCGTTTTGGAAGTATGATATTATTTGCACTATCCCATAATACCAAAGCAGAAGATCCATAATTTTCACCAGGACTTACCTCATTTTCATACAAATGTGGCTCGTAAAATAAATGAAACATATAGGCTGTTAATCCACCGTAATTAAAGCCATCCATGATACGTTCTATAGAATAACTGGCATCTGACATATCAAAATCTGGACTGTGCAAATTACCAGCCTCTGTTACCCATATATCTTTGTTTAAACTAACCGTCTTTAAAGTATTCCAATCATCAGAACTGACATTGCTTTGATAGGTGTGAGTGGCTACAACATCAGTAGCACTGACAACATCAGGGTCTGAAAACATAGTTGCAATATAGTTTGCTGCAGAAGTATTAGCGTTGTTTGAATTTACTCTAAAATTTTCAGGAGAAATAATATGGATAAAATCTAAATTCTCTGTAGTTAAACGTTGGTCTAAATTTTTAATAATAGACGCTAACTGCGATGGCGGTGTATTCATAGATTCGTAAGAAACTTGAAAGTCAGGCTCGTTAGTCGGTGAAATTGCAGTGACATTGATATTGTATCGCGAGGCCATACCTTTAAGAAAAGCAACTAAAAATTCGCTGTATTCGTTTTCTCCACCTGAAACTAAGGTTCCACCACCATTGTGAGAGTTATTAGTTTTTAACCAAGCAGGTGCACTGTTGCAATTTCCAATAATATGATCAAATCCATTAACACTCATACTGAAGGCATTATTGAGTGCTTCTGCTACATAGCGAGATCTCGATATGTTTGGATTGCTATCATAACGCGTCCAGTCCAATGCAACAGTGTTAAGATTAAATGGGTTGTTGTTGTCATTGGGATCTTCTAAGTCATGATATACAAAAAAGCGAATCATATTGGCTTCTAAATCTTGGAATGCTAGGGCTTCAATTTGATTTCGCATTGTGGTGCTGAGTTGATACAATAACTCTGTTCTACGTTTGATTCCAGCGCCAAAACCATCAACCATTTGATAGGCTATAGATTGGTTAAACGAAATAGAATTTCCTTCAACAACCTCCACTTCGTCGAGATAATAAGTAACCCCAGCATCCATATACCAAAAACTCAATTTATTTAAATCTGCATTGTCTGCGACTGTAAAACTGTGGCTGTATTGTTGCCAGTCTTGAGAAATTGTTTTGTCGTTTCCTTGATAGCTTCCAGGAGCATCGGAGGCTTGAAATACAACCTTTATGGTCGCAGAGCTTGACCCACTAATTTTTGCCCAAAATCGGACGGTATAGTTCTGCCCCGCTTCTACTTGAAACAAATAATCACTTTGAGTTTTAACATGCCAACCGCTTGTCCCTAAAGAAATGATTTGGCTTTTCTGTGCTTTAGTGCTGCCGTTAATAAGGTTTTGCGTTTCTATGGAATAATTAGCCTGACCCCCTTGAATTTGATTGTTAGACCAGTAACTAAAACTATTTTCGGAGTCTAGGGTTTCAAAATTTCCATTGGAAAGTGGTAATTGATTTTGGGCATTCAATTTGAATGCCCAAAATATATTTAAAACCACTAAAAACTTATATTTCATTAAATTATTTTTTATAAAAAATTAATTTATTAAATCATTAGTGTTAATTTCTCTTGTTGGCAAGGGCAAAAACATGATCTGAGAGGGGTCTTCGCTTAGCGTCAAATCTTTATTGTTAAAATTCATAGCTTGTCCATCTGATAATCTTCTGTTTGGTGTGAGTGGATGCCAACTGCCAGGGTTATGAGGAATGATAATGTTTTCTAAAAAATAATTAAAACCTCTGCGTCTGTTGTTGTGTGCATCTTCTCCCTCTCCGAGCAACTCATAACGGTACTCTTTCATGATTTTATCACGGAAAGTCGCCTGATCTGCGCTGGCATAGTTTGCATTGCTTAATCCAGAACGGTCCAAAACCTGCGTTACATAATTTAATGCATTTGCTGAGTCTCCCAGTTCATTAGAAATTTCAGCTAACATTAGTAAAAGATCTGCATATCTGTAAACAATAATGTTTTTACTGTCATATTGATTACTATGAGTGATGTCTTTATTAGCAAATTTAAAAAAGTAAGGATGAGAATTTCCAAACCAACCTCTATTCCTTGAAGGATAAGTGCGAACCCAGTTGCCAACGTTATTAGGGTTATTACCATTGTTCGTATATTCACTCATGTAAGTAGCACCCTCAAGCCTAGGATCTCCAGGATAAGTTGTTAAATGATCGTCGTAAAAATCTGCACCAACAGTAAACCAACCAAAACATTGTCCTGGTTTGTAATTATTGGGGGTGTAATTTCTTCCCATCTGTGAATTTGTAGCTATCTGACTTATTTGTAATTCAAAAATAGATTCTGTAGAATTTTCGCCCTCTAAAGTAAACAAGGAAGCGTAATCAGGAACTAGCTGATAATGATCTAAAACTTGTATGGCCTGGTCGTAGGACATTTGCCAAAAATTAGAACCCAATAAATCATCTGGAATGATGTCATATGCATTTGCATATTCATCACTTGCCATTGTCATATAAACCTTTGCCAATAGCATATTGGCAGCATATTTTTTGGGATAGTAATAATCATAATTAATTTGTCCATTATTATTAATACCATCATACATCATATCAGCAGCCATTGTACAATCGGCAATAATTTGTGCATAAACCTCTTTTGCAGGAGCCAATGCATTCATTACGGCATCATGTGATGGTAAATCCAAAATTAATGGAACATCACCAAATAAACGAACCAGCGAAAAATATGACCAGGCTCTCACAAAATGGGATTGACCAACCACCTCTTTAAAAAGTATATCATTAGCTGAGACACCATCAGGGTCATAATCTTGAACATTGGCGATTAAAGTGTTCGCCCTTGCGATTGCACTGTAAAAACCTAACCACATTGCTTCAGCATCACCATCGTTTGCCTGAGGCTTTAATGAGAACAGGTTCCTATTATTTACATTATTTATATTAGGGCCCTGCTTTCTAGTATTGAAAAATCCTGAAAAACCATTCTGAACAAAAAGCCGTCTTTCTTGAGCATTATAATTGGCCAACCCCGCGTAAACTCCGTCCAAGGTCGCTAAAATGGACATTGGGTCATTGTAAGCATTTTCATCCAAATAAGGAGGAGCTTCGTCTAAGTCACAGGATGTAAATATGGTAAGGGCAAATAATAAGAATATTTTTAAATTTTTCATTTTAATCAATTTTAAAAGTTAAGATTTACTCCAATGGACATTGTTTTTGCATCAGGTGAACCGTTCCAATCAACACCATTTCTAAGACCGTCGTAAGAAAAACTTGAGATCTCTGGATTGTATCCACTGTAATTGGTCCAGGTAAATAAATTTTGAGCTGTTACAAATACATTAAAACGGCTGAAAAGGCTGGCATTTTCAACAGGGATATCATAACCAACCGTAAGATTATTAAGTCTCAAGAAACTTCCATCTTCAATAATCCGATCGGTAATGGCAGAGTCGCCAATGACATCATAGCCAATCCTTGGATGTGTACTAGACTGCGCATCAGGTCGCCATGCATTGTAATAAGCATCTGAAGTAATATTTTGAAATTGACCCCCAGCATTCCCAATGGTTAAAAGATTCCCGTTGGCAATGTCGTTTCCATGAACTCCATTAAACAACATCGAAACATTAAATCTTTTATATCTGAAATTTAAATTCAAACCGTATACAAAGTCTGGATTAGGATTACCAATAAAGGTTCTATCATCATCATTAATAATACCATTTCCATCTTGATCTATAATTCTTGGATCACCAGGCTCTGCACCGGATAATAAATCAGTATCTTCTGTTTGGTAAATTCCATCAGTTTCAAAACCATAAAAAAGACTCGACTCTTCGCCTTGCACAAATACATTTGCGGGGGTGCGGAAAATTTGCCCCCTACTTATGATATTTCCAAAAAAGAATGAACGTTGTTTAGCTTCACCGTCAATATAAAACTCATCAACAGGGACTCCAAGAGATAAAATCTTAGTTCTATTAAATGCAATATTTCCACCAACAGACAAATCAATGTCATCAGTCGAAATTAAGTCAAAATCCAAGCCAAGTTCTATACCTTTATTAGAAATTTCCCCTCTATTTATTAGCAAGTTCGTATAACCATTTGATGATGGTATAGGAATGTTTTGAAGTAAATCCTTAGTAGTCTTGTCATAAAAATCAACTGTTCCTGAAATCTTTTCATCAAAGAACGAAAAGTCTATACCAAAATTCATTTGCTCTGTAGTCTCCCATGTTAAATCTGGATTGGCAATATTGTTCAATATAATTGGTATGCTGAGCCCATTGCCTGGATTACCATATTGAACACCAGAACTTATACCGTAATTCGCTATAGTCCCATAAGGTCGTATACCGTGATTTCCAATCTGTCCCCATCCAGCTCTCAGCTTTAAATTGCTGATAAATTCCGAATTTTGAAGGAAGGGTTCATTAGATACATTCCATGCGAATGCAAATGATGGGAAGAAACTATAGCGATTTTCAGATGAAAATTTAGAAACCCCATCGCGTCTAAAAGAAGCAGTAAGTACATAGCGATTTTTGAAAGAATAGTTTAGACGCCCTAAAAAAGAAAATACCTGTTGCTTAGCATATAAATAAGTAAGTGGTGTGTCAATGACAGAACCCAAATAAGGTTGATCTGTTGTGAGGTCTAATGACACAAAATCTTGAACAGCATAGACACTGTTTTCATTGTCTCTAACGTCGTAAGTGAGTCCTAATGTAGCATTAATTCTGTGTTTCCTGTTAAAACTTCGGTTATATCTCAAAAGATTATTAACCTGATATGTTTTGGAGTCCAGTTCAGAAATCTGTAAAGCGCCGTTAGCATTTCTTCCTGGAAAAGTAGTTAATCCAAAAAACCGTCTACGATCCTTAATCCTAACATTTCCGCCAGTTCTGAATTGATAGCTCAAGCCTTTGACTGGTAATTTGTATGTAAGGGCAACAGATCCAATAAAACGTTTTTCTTTTGAAATATCTGTAAAATCATTAATCCAAGAATAAGGATTTGATGCTTCCAAATCATCAATAAAATCATTACCAGCTGTAGGAATAATTGGTCTAAAAACAAGCGCACTTCGAACAAAGCTTTGATTGGCTGTACCAATTAGGTCGCCTGAATTGGAAAAATCCGTTTCTGTAAAAAAGGCCGTGGCTCGAGCTTGTAGTTTTAAATTTTTGTTGAGATCTTGGTTTAAATTAATTCTTAAATCTCCTGACTTAACTCCTGAGTTAGCAACAATTCCGCTTTCATCTCCAATACCACCAGAAATATAATAATTGCCATTATCACTACCACCAGAAGCTGAAAATCCAAACCTTTGACTCATTGTCTGTTCATAAACAATACTTTGCCAATCAAAATATTCTAACGGAACCCCACTAGCATTAGGACCTGTTGCATAAACGTTACCATCATTATCTATTTCATAAGGAAAATCTTGGTTTCCATTATTAATTTCCCATGATTCGTTCTGATATCTTGCATAACCAACGCCATCCAACATATCATATTTTTTTCGAATACTCCTAAATGCTGTTGTGTGGAAAGCATTAATTTTCACATTACCTTTCTCCCCTTTTTTAGTCGTAATCAATACAACTCCATTGGCGCCTCGTGAGCCATAGATAGCGGTCGCTGATGCATCTTTTAGAACTTCAATACTTTCAATATCTCTAGGATTGATACCGGTGAGGCCGTTTTGAACCTCTTGACCGTCATTTCCAATGCCTCCGGAATGTACAACGTCCTCTCCAGCAGATGCAATAATAATACCGTCTACTACATAAAGAGGTTCGTTATTTCCTCTCAAGCTATTGGTTCCTCTAATTCTAACGCTTACACCAGAACCTAGAGCACTGGAGTTTTGAGATACCTGAACACCAGCAGCTCGACCTTGTAGGAGCTGATCAACTCCAGTAGTTTGATTGGCTATGTTTTCATCAACCTTCACCGAACTAATAGAACCTGTTACATCTTTTTTCAAAACTGTACCATAACCAATAACAACAACTTCATCTAATTCTGCAGTGTCAATTTCCATGGATAAACTAACCGTTGTCAACTCAGTGACATCCAACTCAATAGTTTGAAATCCAACATATGAAAAAACAAGTACTTGTTTTTTTGCAGCTTGAATAGCAATAGAAAATTCACCATCAAAATTTGTGACAGCTCCTAAATTATCTGTTCCTCTGACCTGAATTGTAACACCCGGAAGTGGCAATCCTTGGTCGTCATTGACCACCCCTGTGACTGTTTTAGATTGCGCAAAAATTGTCAGAGGTAGTAACAAAATTGCAAATGTAATTATTAGATTATTTTTCATTTGTTTGTAATTGGTTGTTTAAAATTAACTAAATTAAAATTATAATGTTCGAAAATAATCAAACATATTTATTCATTTCTAAAATAAGTAAAACGTGGGGACAAGCATGTGTTATTGGGAAAAAACAATACTTAAGTAAATATAAAAATTATTTTTCTATAATTTCCAAAGAAATCAGAGAATCAAACAAAGTTTAATCAACAATGAATTTGTCTGTGATTGCGTTTCCATTTTCAAATTCAACTTTAACAAAATACAGGCCTTTTGATAATTGGCCTACATAAATTTGATCTGTCTGTTTTTTCTCAAGCACCAAATCTCCCAAAACATTGTAAAGATTTACATTTTGAATCATTAGATCAGATTTAATAAAGAGATAATCTTTGGCAGGATTTGGAAATAACATCAACTCAGAGGAAGGTTCAAATGAAGAAAAACCGAGAGAATTATCTTCAATCTGAACACTAAAATTATCTAAAATATAAGTCCCTATATGCGCCCCTAATAATGCTTGAAGTTGAACAGAAGAAGTGCCTGGCGGAGCCTCATATTCAAATTCATAGTACTGGTAATTGGTTGATAGCTGAAAAATTTCAGAAGGTAAATAAGTTGTACTTCCATTGACTTGAGATTTAAACCTCAATCTAAAGGAAGTATCGGGTTCAAATGCTCTGGCGTAACATCCAATGGTCAGTTTTTTATCGCTTAAATCTTCTTCATAAATCACATTACTCAAAAGCACCTTGTTATAGCCCTGTGATGAAGTCACATCAATTCTGGCAGCTGTTGCCCCTGAATATACGGAACCGGTAGCGGCAGAAAAAGTAGCGGCAGCAGTCCCTTGAACAGATAAATTCCAATTGTTAGAATAGCCACATTCAAAATCGGGGTTTCGAATAATTTCTGCAGACCAAGGGCCATAACACTCTGGCCAAGTTCCATCAGCTAAAAGGGCTTCTTTTACATCTTCGACCCAAGTTCCAGGAATGGCATTGTTAGTTTGAGGATTGTCAGTCCGTAAATGTATGGACTTTGTGGACTTATTACCAGCGCACCAGGCTGAAAAGGAAAAACCTCGATTAATGGCTTGTTCTGCCAAATAGCGGTGGTAGTCTACACGAGAAGCATTTTCAGGCCCACTATAGGTCCCATAAGCTCCAGTCTCATAATTGAGTCCTCCTTCATTGTCAACGCCAAATTCCCCAAGAGTTACAGGTGTGTTATTACTTTCAGACCATTGTTTGACCACGTTGAAATGATTGTTTATTGATGTTTTATCGGCATTGCTACCCCAAGTATAATTAGCGTATTCTTCTCTGGAAGAAGCTGTAAAATTAAAGGGTTGATAATAGTGAAAAGAAGCAATCAAGTGTGCATCACTATTTAATACCTGATCTCCTATGACGGTTGGTGCTTGGTAGGATGTAGAAGTACCTCCAGTAATTATGATGCAACGTGTGCTATTATTACCGCCCGTAGATCGAATGGCTTCAATAATCATTGCATTGAGCGCATCCATTTCAGCAGCACTGACTTCAAAATAAGGCTCGTTTACAACTTCAAATATGAGCTGTTCGGGATGATTTATAAAGCGATTTGCGATTTGAGTCCAAATGGATTTAAATTTCATTAAATCGGCGGCACGCTTTGCGGAAGAGGGGGCTGTATAACTTGAATTTGAATTGTTGAAGGTTTCTAAAAATTCGGACTTAAGGTTAGCACCATGAAAGTCAATGATAGTATAAAGCCCTTGATTCAAAGACCAATCAACTATGGTCTCGACACGGTCCAAATAAGATGAGCTGACAGAAAAATCTGCAATACTTCCATTGTATTGGCTGGAAGTATTCGCATTAGTGGGCCAATTTGAGGTTGTTCCAGATGTTCTATATCCAAAAAAATCTGTAGGAATTCTAACATTGGAAAAGCCTGCATTGGCAACGTCTACAAAGTATTGCTCATGTATAATTGGAGCCCAATTACCCTCAGTGGGGGCACTCAAAGTATTGCCAATGTTTAATCCTCTGCCCATGGACTCGACGATTTCCCAAGAAGACATTTGGGCAAAAACAACACAGGTTCCAAAAAAATAACAGAGAAAACTATTTATTTTAAATTTCATAATTCACTAAAATAAAGAGGAGGCCGTGGCCTCCTCAAAATTTAAAAGTTAAATGTAATTATTTTTTGTGGCTCTCGCGTTCAAGTTTGGTGATTTTACCAACCTGTTCTTTACTAAAAACAGTCATTAACTTTTTACGCGTTTGTACAAAAGCATCACGATATACTTGTTTTTTCTCTTCTTCTGATAAGTTCTTACCTCTAATTTGTGACACATTGGATGCATATTTGTTGTATAAGGTTTCTTTTAGAAATTCTAGATTGGCCTCAGATAAATCCATATTTGAAGAAATGTATTCAACAGCAGTTGCAGTACGTTTTGAAGCAAACTTATTTTCTTGAGCTTCAGCAATAAATGCAAACATTACAAGTGCACAGGTGATGATTATTTTTTTCATTTTTTTAAAATTAGATAAATGATTATTTTATTCAATTATAAACTTTCGATTGGTCTTTAAACCATTATCGTGAAGTGTTTTTAAGACATACAATCCGGGAGATAAATTAGAAACTTTCAAACTGTTGGTGTTTCCAAGCTGTCGAAATACTTCTTGACCTAACATATTTATAACACTTACAGACTGTATTTGCAAAGAAGAATTTATATACAAGGTTTCTTTGACTGGATTGGGATATAACTCAAAATTATTTTCCAAGTCAAAAAGGTCAACAGAAAGAGGANTCTCTGTTGAAAACAAAATTCTATCAATATTTNCTGTTCCGGATGATGTTAAAGGAGCCCCNTCTTCTGTAGGTTCAATAATTTGAAATGCAAAGTTATTTATCATTCCATTCCAATTGTCAANGGCTGTTAAATCAAAATTAACCTCTTGAGCAGTCGTTGAATTTGGAGTAATANCAGTAGCCACAAACTGATTTCCGCCTTGGGGAGATANGAATGTCATTCTTGACTTTGGAGAATTGTTTTCAGACAAAAATACGGTTANATATTTGTACAAATCAGCATTAACTGTAAATAAACCACTTTGTGTAAGTTTTGGATAAGGGCTNGTAGCTGAGATGTTTACAATTAGATTTCCAGCAGATTGAGACAGTGAAACTCCATTTTGTCCTATAAATCCTTCAACATCGTTGTCAAAATTATAGTCAACGCGCTCTTCAGAAGGAATTTCACTAATAAATTCCATTGAATGTATAGTTAAAGAGCCCTCAGAAGTCAAAAACCCATTTGCTGGTGAAGCGGTTACAAACTGTATTTGTATATGATCCATATCCAACTCAGTTTCTGTTTCAATTGAATTATTGTAATTTACCCAATCAGCATTTGTTAGATCGTAGTAAAACGTTTCTTGAGGATCTGTTGTAGCAGGAATATCAAATGATGTGTATCGAGAATTAGTGCCTGTAGTGCTAGTGGGATCGGTTCCATTTAAACCTTTAAAATGAATCACCCTTACTCTAGTTACTAAGTTAGAAGTATTGTGCAGCGTAATCCCGAAAATTTTATTCATGTCAGCATCCACATTAGCATTGGTATGTTTTAATTTTGGCTTACGACCATTTTGCCAATTTTCTTCACCTGGGTTAGACCAACTAACAACTAATCCTTCGGAAGTAATTGATAAGTCGGCATCTGATATTCCGCCTCCTCCAGAAATCCAGCCATATTGGTCCTGGCCACTTTGAAAATCAAAAGTCTGAGCAGTGATCGAATAAGAAATGGTTAACAAAAATAGAATATAAAATTTTTTCATACTTAGAGTTTTGGTTATTTGGTTTGAATATAAGCAAATTTATTTTAAACAAAACGTTATACTCTTAAAATTGTAACAAATTTTTATTTATTTTAAAATTATTACAATTTTAGTTTTATCTGGTGTTTAAATTTTCTTCATTGTAAACACGCTCAACCACCATATCTGTCATTTTGCGCATTTCATCTAGACTCATATCATCTTTGTATTTTACCTGTAGAGCCTTTAATTTTTTCTTTAAAAGCTTTGTCAATTTTTTATACTTGTGTTGCCCATACAAATTGTTCATTTCGTCAGGATCATTATCCAAATCATACAATTCCCACTCATCCATGCTGTAGTAAAAGTGAATCAGCTTAAAACGCTTGGTTCGAATACCATAGTGGGGCTGTACCATATGCCACTTTGGATATTCGTAATAATGGTAGTAAACTGCCTCTCTAACCTCATCAAAGTTTGATGCTAACTGCGGCACAAAACTTGTGCCTTGCATAGCCTCAGGAGTTTCAACACCTGCAAGCTCTAAAAATGTTGGTGCAAAATCAACATTTAAAATTAAATTAGCATTTTTAGATTTTGGTTTTATCAGTTTTGGATAACTGATCATAAAGGGCATTCTAAATGACTCCTCATACATCCAGCGCTTATCAAACCAGCCGTGTTCTCCCAAATAAAACCCTTGATCTGAGGTATAAATAACAACCGTATTCTCGGCTAAACCATTGGCTTCTAGGTAGTCTAACATCTGTCCTACCGCTTTGTCAACCCCAGCGACGCAACGCAAATAGTCTTTGATGTAAGTTTGGTATTTCCAATTTTTAAGTGCAGCGCCCTGAAGTGTGTCATTTGGAGTCCAGAACTCGCCTTTATTACCATAGGCATAATACGTGTTTTCCTCACGTCTTGATAAACCCTCAGGTGGTGGAATTTTTAAATCCCTTCTGTTCATGTGATTCTCAATTTCCATCCACTGTTCCTTAGCGGCCTTTCGTCCACTATAATTGTCATTAAAATTAGCAGGCTGTGGTAAATCGCCATCCGTAAATAATGACTGAAACTCCTCAGCAGGTTCCCAAGGCCGGTGGGGGGCTTTAAATTGGTACATCAACATAAANGGTTTNTNTTTNTCTCGTCCCNTNTCGAGCCATTTTANTGCGTCATGAGCTACTTGNGCGGANGAATGCCGTTTNCGTTCTACAATGGTATCTCTACCATTTTCTAAAAAAACAGGATTNAAATAAGTTCCTTGACCACCCCAATTGATCATAACTTTAGAATAATCAAATCCGGTAGGAGCTGTACCTAAATGCCACTTACCAATAACAGCTGTCTCGTAACCAGCACCTTGTAGAAGTTTGGGAAAGGTCACTTGTGACCCATCAAAATCTCCGCCTTTTTCATTTTTAAAGAACCCATTGATGTGGCTATACTTCCCTGTTAAAATAGAGGCACGGCTTGGCCCACAAATTGAGTTTGTATTAAATGTCCTTGTCATTAGCATCCCATTGTCCGCAATGCGATCAATGTTTGGCGTAGGTGCAATCTCTGCCAACCAATCGTCATAAGCACTCACGGCACTGACAGCATGGTCGTCTGACATGATAAACACAATGTTCGGACGTTCAGTAGTATTTACATTTGTTTCGGACTGTGCCACCAATTGAAGAGCCAAAAAGAAGCTAATTACAGTAAAAACTACGTTTTTCATAATGCTTTAGTTAAAGGATTTTTTAAATAATTTTAATTGTTGACTCAGGTTCTCAACAGTTTTATCATAGCGCCTAAGCGTTGCTAAATTGATTGTTTCATATGGGTCAATAGAATGATCGTATAGCATGCGCTGAATGCGATTTGACTTTAAAGTCCATTCAGTATAAAAATAGTTATTTTCAATAAGGGTCTCCCCTTTTTGCCACCGGGCAAGCGCCGTAGACTTGTATATTTTATCTGGATTCTGCAGGCTTGAAATAAGTGAATTCCCCTGTAAATGCGGGGGTTTTTTACCAGAAGTTAAATCGCAAAGTGTGGGATATAAATCTACCAACTCGGCAACGGAGTTTGATATTTTATTTTCTGAAAGTCCAGGAGCACTGATGATCATAGGCACTTGAAGGGCCACTTCAAAATTACTGTGTTTGGCCCAAAGCCCGTGATCTGACAAGCTCCATCCATGATCCCCCACCAATACAACAACCGTACTTTCACGAAGCTCTAATGCATCTAAAGCATTGATTAATTCGCCAATTTGTGCATCAACAAAACTGACGCTGGCATAGTAAGCATGGATGAGCGTTTTCGCTAGATCTTCTGGAATGGGTCCCTCTTTTGGAATGTCTTTGTAAGCCCGCAGTTCCCCCCATTTATGGTTGGCTATTTTTGGCGCTGTTTCAGGAAAAGTTGACTGCTTTGGTAATCTTATTTTACTTTCATCATAAAGATCCCAATATTTTTTTGGAGCGGTAAAAGGCAAGTGCGGCTTTACAAAACCAACTGCTAAGAAAAAAGGCTGACCATTTGCTTTCAATTTTTTTAAGTCTTCAATGGACTTATAGGCAGTTTGGGCATCAAAATAAACCGAATCTTCAACCGCCAATCTCTCATAGGCTGGCCCTGGTTTTTTATTGGCATCAAGGTCCCTGTTTTTTGGATCTTGATAATTCCGCCAACTGATGTCCTTAGGGTGCCATTCTTCATCCCATGTTTTAATGTCATTTTTTAAATGGGTGATTTTATTGTTACTTATTGTAGTATAGCCTCTGTCATTGAAATAGTCTACAATATGTTGGGCGTTGGGTCCTGCCTCATTAATGCTGGAATAATACTTTAAAAAGCGCTTTGCTGTAGGCCTAACTCCAGACAGTAAACTCGCTCTTGAAGCACCGCAAACAGGTACGTTGCAATAGGCACGTTTAAAAGTGGTACCCGCAGCAGCCAAAGCATCAATGTTAGGGCTCTTAATCAAATCTTGGCCATAAACATTCAATTCAGGACGTAAATCATCCACCATAATAAAAAGCACGTTTTTAGCTGACTTGATATCTTGGGCAGCCGCTTGAAAAACAACGGACAAAATAAAGGTGTATTTTAAGAAATTATTCATTAACATCCATGCGTTTATTGACTGTTAAAATCGTTGTTTTGAGATCTTTTTTATCCGAAGAACTGCCAACCATGATTGAAAAATCTCCAGGCTCGACACAATAATTCATATCAATATCATAAAATGCTAAAGTGGATTTATCAATATCAAAGGAGACTTGTTTTGTTTCCCCTTTCTTCAAAAATATGCGCTGGTAACCTTTCAACTCTTTAACAGGGCGTGTCGCGCTGCTGATTTGGTCTCTTATATACATTTGTACCACCTCATCTCCATCATAACTGCCTGTATTTGTAACAGAAACCGAAACCGAAACTGTTTCATTTGAATTTAAAATCGGTGTCGATAATGTTGGTTTTGAATACTCAAAATCGGTATAGCTCAATCCGTATCCAAAAGGATATAGTGGTGTTGCTTTTGTTAACGCATATTTGTGAAAATAGGCCGAGGGTTTATGGTTGTAAATCATTCGTAATTGGCCGACGTCACGTGCCACAGTAAGGGTTAACTTACCACTTGGGTTTACATCTCCAAAAATAATTTCTGCGACCGCTTGTCCCCCAAGAGAACCAGGTTCCCAAGCTTCTATAATAGCTGGGATTTGATCTTGTAACCAAGGTTCAGAAATTGGACGTCCATTAACCAACACAATTATAACTGTAGTTCCAGTCGCTTTTATGGCTTTTACTAAGGCCAATTGTTTTCCAGGCAAATCCAAGGCTGCACGCCCCATGTTTTCCCCTGCGGTTTTGTCTTTCCAGCGGTAACGCATAGAATTATCTCCAACAACCACAATGGTATAATCGAAATCCTTGGCCTTTTGAGCAGCCCTTACAATGGCCTTGTCCTTTATTTTTCGAATGTTTTCTCCTGAATCAAAAAATTCTACTTCATAACCATTTTGATTACCAACTTGTTTAAGACCCTCAAAAATTGTGATCACGTTTTCTTCGGGCTGTGCTGAATGCCAGTCTCCCAATATGGTTTGATTATTTGCATTGGGACCAGTGACCAAAATACGTTTTTTAGACGTTGTTTTTTCAAGTGGTAGAAGCCCTTTATTTTTTAATAAAACAATTCCTTTTTGGGCCGTTTCAAGGGCAACTTGTTGGTGCTCAGCAGTAAAAATTTTGTCTTTAATAGCATTCAAATCAACTGTTCTGTTTTCAAACAATCCAAGTTTGAACTTAGCAGTTAATATTTTTTTACAAGCCTCGTTTACGCGGCTCAAAGGCAAGGTCCCTTCCTCTACCAAAGCGACAACGGCTTCAGGAAATTTTACACCATGCATATGCATGTCCATCCCTGCATTCACAGACAAATAAGAAGCCTCTTTGAGGCTTCCAGCCACTTGATGTAAGGTTTCAATGCGTTCAATATCCATCCAGTCGCTAACATAAAACCCTTTAAAGCCCCATTGCTTTCGAAACAGGTCTGTCATGAGCCAAGAACTCATGTGACAGGGGATACCGTTCAGCTCATTGTGAGCCGCCATAATGGAGTAAACACCTGCATCAATGGCTTTTTTGTATGGCTTTAAATGTACTTCTCTCAAGGTCCGCATTGACACATCCATGGGTGCTGCATTTAGGCCATTGACAGGCTCTCCCCCAGCAATCATATGTTTGGCACATGCAATCACTTTTTCGGTACCTGTAAAATCGTTTTGTTGAAATCCTCGAATCATGGCCGCACCTAGGTTACCAACCAAATAATGATCCTCACCAAAAGTTTCACCCACACGACCCCAACGCGGATCTCTAAGGACATCAATATTAGGAGTGAAAGTCCATTGGGAGCCAGTGGCGCGCATTTCTTTTGCAGTCTGCATACCAATGGTTTCAAGATAGGAATCCTCCCAAGTACAAGACAGCGTAATTGGAGAAGGGTAAACAGTAGTTCCTGAAACCAAAGCATTGCCATGAATGGCATCAATTCCAATGAGCAGTGGAATTTTCAACCTTGACTCTGCTGCAAGCTCTTGAAGTAAATTGGATTCTTCAGCGGTCAAAACATGTAAAAAAGAGCCTATCTCCCCACGGCGTGCCATTTCTGCAACATCATCGCTAAACAAGCCCTTGTAAAAACCTTGGGCGTCGTTAGAATGCAATTCTTCTTCCGTTAAATCTTTTTCTGCTTTCCTCATGTGGTCCAATCCTACAAATTGGTTCATTTGATAAACCTTTTCTTCCAGAGTCATTCTATCCATCAAGTCTTTAACACGATTTTCTACAGAAATATTGGGATTTAAGTATTCTGGAGTTTCATTTTGTGAGGTTCCAAAAAAGAAATTACTAAGCAATAAAATAATGAATTGTATTTTTAGTGTACGCATGATATTATTGATTGTTAATTATCGCATTTTTAATGACTGTATAGGCCGGTGTAGGATTAAAATTCGCATCGTAAATTGACTGGAAATAACTATTAGGTTTTTTAATGCGTTGTCCCAAATCCCAAAGATTTAGAGTTACCACACCAGAATCAACTTTGGATTGTAAAATATTTATGATTTTTTGATAAAGTTCGGCTTGAAGTTGAAGTTCATTTGAAAGATTTGACAAATTTGATACTTTGTAGTCTAATTCGGTAATGTGAAAATCTAAATTATTAGCGTGGGCCCAGTCAACAAGCTTTGATAAATCTAACATGGCTTGGTCTGTATTGTCAAAAAATTGGCCTGTTGTCCTACTAAGCTTTAGGTGACCTTGCCATCCGATTCCGTCAACGCGTAAACCTTTTGAACGCAAGTAAAGAATCGTTTCCTTCACTTTATTCCACATAGGCTTTTGCATGCCCGCATTTTGATTGTAAACTAATTTTACATTTGGAGCGTGCTCTGTGGCGATTTCAAAAGCTTTGACAATATAATTTGGGAAACCATTTTTATCTAATCCCATTTTTAGCCACGGATTCTCCCATAAATTTGTTCCCTTCTTAGGGCCAAACCAATCACCGTTAGGCAAAATAGTTTCATTAACAACATCCATATACTTTACATTCGGCTCTTGGTTGTAGCGTTTGGCAGAAGCAGTCATGAAATCTACCATTACACGTTCTAATTCTTTGGCCGTTCTGTGGTCTTCTTTGGCCCATTTGGAAGCTTGTGGACTGATTGGACCATGGATTCGAACTGTCAACTGATTCTCTTTAGAGAATTCTAAAAAATCTTCGGTTCGGTCCCACTGCCAAACGCCTGGGTTAGGATGTAAACGAGATTGCTTGGCAGCATTAGCGGGCGTCAAAAAGTTAAAATCTTTAAGAAAAAGTTCTTCTTTTTTTGAATTCAATCCGTAGTGGTTCAACGTTGCACCAATCTTAAGCTTATTTTTGGGTTTTTCAATGAAATTCTTCAGTGGTATTTCACTTTGTTTATCAAAGTAATTAGCGGCCAATTTTTTGAACCTTCGCATTAAACTGAAACTATCAGCTTCAGCGGAAAGATTTTTAGTTTCATAGGGGTCAATTTTATAATCGTAAAGCTCTTCAGCAAAAATATCACTTTGGAAAATGGGATCCGTACTCTTCTTATCTGCTATCCAGACAGTGTAACGGTAGCGATCGGTTCGAAAGCTATAGCCAGTTTTATTAGAGTTTTTATACTGACTTACAGCAAAAGGTTTAACGGATAACTGTTCGCCTTTGACAAGTGGAAACAAGCTCACCCCATCCAAATTAGTTGGAATTTCTAAGCCTAAAGCATCACATAATGTTGGAAAGAGGTCTACAAATTCTGTAGGCGATGTAATTTTTATTGGTTTTTCGACTCTGGGATCATATATAATTAATGGAGAACGTGTAGCCTGTTCGAAATTAGAATGCTTATTCCAAAGTCCGTGGTCTCCTAGGTGCCAACCATGGTCTCCCCAAACTACAATTATGGTATTTTTATCCAGACCGGTGGCTTTTAATTTTACCATAATTTTACCTATTTGAGCATCGATAAAACTCGTACTTGCATAATAACCGTGTATGAGATTTTTTTGTAAATCCTCAGACAGAATAACCCGATTGTTTTTAGAAATTTCATAAGTAATTTCAGGTGTAATATATGAACGCAGCTCTCCAGAGCTATGGTAGGCAATGTTGGGGCCGTTTTCTGAGTTTTGCTGATACTTTGAAATTTCGATTTTTGAAGCATCATAAAGGTCCCAATATTTTTTAGGCGCTGTAAATGGCAAGTGCGGGCGCTTGAAACCAACGGCGAGAAAAAAAGGCCGTGAAGTTTGTGTTTGAAATTCATCTAATAATTTATTTGCTTCAACAGCTAAAGCACCATCTACGTAGGCTGCATCAGGCGCGTTGCTCATTGCAAATGGAGGCTTGTAACGGTCCCTTACATATTTCCCAAGATTTTTTTCTCCTTTAAATTTCGCTTCATTTCTTAAAATCCTAATCTTTTCCTTTATTTCAGGATTTTGATAAAATCCGATCGCTGGTGGTCCATAATCATCTGGATAATCTAATTTATGCGCAGGAACAAATGGAACTGACCAAGAGGGTTTGTCTCTGAATTCATCAACACATCGGGGATCAAAAATTTTACCCAATCCAACGCTGTAATAGCCATGGTCTTTTAGATATTGTGGGATGGTGACAATGTCCGGAACCATGTCGCGCATCTTGGTTTTTAAATCTCGAACTTTGGTGTAATCTGGGCGCTTGCCTGTCATAATACTGGCTCTTGAAGGACCACAAATAGCTTGTTGAGTGTGGTTGTTTAAAAAAAGAGTTGAGCGACTTGAAAGTGAATCCAAGTAGGGCGTTTCAGCCATAGTATCTCCATAGGCTCCAATGGTGGGTTTTAAATCATCAACTGCTATAAACAGTATGTTTGGCGGAGCACTTATTTCTTGAGCTTCGGCCAGGGAAAACAGGCCTACAATAGCGAAAAATAATTTACTGTAATTGATAATATATGAAATTAGTTGAAAATCAAAAATAATATTTTTAGAACATATGTTATATTAAATTTGTTACAAAACATATTATAAAAAGAAAATTTAGTGATAATGCGAAAGATAAAAGCTAATATTGTATTTCAAAAATAATTTTTAATTATATAAATGTTTAAGCCATTTTGTTTAAAATTAGCCTTTGTTTTGTGTTTCCTCTTTTGCAGCTGCATAGATGAAAATAAAAGCAGAAACGTAAAACCAGCCATTGAAGGTATGGTTTGGATACCTGGAGGTGTGTTTGAAATGGGTGCTTCTGAAAAAGATTACAAAGCACTGCCCCACGAAAAACCAAAACATAACGTTAAGGTCGATGGTTTTTATATGGATGCCACAGAGGTTACCAATGCACAATTTTCGAAATTTATTGAAGCGACTGCATATGTTACTACAGCCGAGCGTCCAGTTGATTGGGATTTGATAAAATTACAACTTCCTGTAGGAACTCCTAAACCACATGATTCATTATTAAAACCTGGCTCTTTATTATTTAAAAAAGCGAAAGAATCAGTTCCAAATTTATATGACTTTTCGCAATGGTGGCGCTGGAGTATTGGCGCAAATTGGAAAGAACCTGAAGGCTCTGGCAGCAGTATTAAAGGCAAAGAAAATTACCCGGTTGTACATGTTTCTCATGAAGATGCTATTTCCTATTGTGAATGGGCAGGACGTCGTTTACCCACAGAAGCTGAATGGGAATATGCTGCACGCGGTGGCAAACACAATAAAATCTATTTCTGGGGAGACCTTTCTAATTCACTCTCTAGCTATGTAAACAGCTGGGAAGGTGAATTTCCTGTAACAAATACTCAGGCCGACGGCTTTGAAAAAAGTGCCCCCGTTAAATCTTTTCCACCTAATGATTTTGGATTGTACGAAATCTCTGGAAACGTATGGGAATGGACCAGTGATTGGTACAACATTAATTATTACAAGGCTTGTTCAAAAAACGATATCACAAACAACCCTAAAGGTGCCGACAATGCATACAACCCTAACAACCCTTATATTGAAGAAAAAGTTATTAGAGGGGGTTCTTTTTTATGCAATGATTCGTATTGCGCAAGCTATAGGGTTTCATCAAGAATGGCCACAGATCCCAGCACCTCCTTAGAGCATTTGGGATTTAGGACCGTTTTAGTTGTAAATAAATAAATATCTTTACAACATATATAATTTGAATTTTTTTTAACCAATTATGATCAAATTAAAATCATTCTTTTTTATTTTATTTAGTGGATTTATATTAAATGCACAATCTATAAGAATCAATGAGGCAGTCTCCTCGAACTCTGTTTATTTTGACCAAGATGGAGACAGCCCAGATTGGTTTGAACTTCACAATTATGGAACGCAAAATGTTTCCTTAGAAAATTGGACTATTTCTGATGATTTGGAAACGCCTGNCATGTGGACCCTCCCAGCTATTACACTTGCCCCGGATAACTATTTATTGTTGTGGGCTTCTGGCAAAGACCGCAATTTTAACACNTACTCAAGAACANTTATTAATCANGGCGATTTTTTTAAGTNTATCATTCCTNATTCGGAGCCAAATCNGAATTGGAAAAATTTAAATTATAANGCCTCAAGNTGGTCTAATGGNGCCAGNGGGTTTGGTTATGGNGACGGAGACGACAATACNNTTATTCCTGGAGGTACANANTCTGTGTATATTAGGCGAAATTTTAACATTACCAANCTCGAAGATTTACAGGCTTTAATTTTAGATGTAGACTATGATGATGCATTTGTAGCCTATATTAATGGTATTGAAGTGGCACGTGCTAACATAGGAGGTGTACCACCCCCCTACAACTCAAATGACATTTCTACAGAGCATGAAGCGGAAATCTATGGCGGAGGTCTACCAGATCGCTTCACCATTTCTAATTTTAGTTCTATTTTAATTGAAGGTGAAAACGTTTTGGCTATTCAAGCGCACAACATAAGTGATACTTCGTCTGATTTTACAATTATTCCATTTCTCTCTGCTATATACATAGCTCCAAATAGCTCTGGAATTGAACCCCCAGAAATTTTGAACTTAAGTGATGAAAATCCCTTTCATACAAATTTTAAAATTTCAACAGATTCTGAAACGTTAACGCTATCAAACAATATTGGAACTGTTGTTGACCAAATGATTGTTGAAGGATTGCCTCCTAATACTTCTGTTGGGATATCAAATGTTACTGAAAATCTCGTTAGCTATTTACAAACAACACCTGGATATCAAAATGATGACCAAGAATTTTTAGGAACTATTCAAAATGAAGTTATTTTTTCTCAGAATGGTGGCATTTTACAAAATCCTTTCAATCTATCTTTATCTGGTAATTCGGCAACTCAACACATTCGATATACAACTGATGGAAGCGCACCGCAATTATCCTCAACAGAATATATATGGCCTATTGCAATTTCACAAAACAAAAGCGTACGAGCTGGAATTTTCTCAAATACTAATAATTATTTACCCTCAAAAGTTTCAACGGAATCATATGTTTTTGGAGCCAACCACAACATAGATGTGATGTTACTAACAGTTGACCCAGAGGATTTTTTTGATGACGAAAGCGGTATTTACGTCTTTGGCCCAGAAGGAACTTTTGATACATGGCAACCATACTTCGGTGCTAATTTTTGGGAAGATTGGGAACGCCCAATTCAGTTTTCGTTTTATAAAAATAACAGTAATGAGTTTGCTAAATTTAATGCAGGTGTAAAAATTTTCGGAGGTTGGAGCCGGGGTCAGAACGGACAACGCTCCCTTGCGATTTATGCAAGAGGTCAATATGGTGATTCCAAGTTTGAATATTCCTTTTTTGACAATCTTTCTTATAATAATTTTGAAGCATTTGTTTTGAGAAGTTCTGGACAAGATTGGTTGAGATCTAACATGAAAGACATCATGCTTACCAGCTTAATGCGAGGCTCAGGCTTAGATTTTCAGGAACATAATCCTGTTGCAACGTATATAAATGGAGAGTATTGGGGATTTTACAACCTTAGAGAGAAGACCAATGAACACATGCTGGCCTCTAAACACGGAGTTGACGCTGAAAACATTACGCTTTTGACAAATAATGCTGAAATCATTGAAGGGGATAACGACGAATACAATGCATTAATTGATTACATTGAAACTACCGATTTATCCAATGATTCAAATTTTGAATACGTAAGCGAAAGAATAGATCTCAAACACTACGCCCTGTATCAAGCGACAAATATATTTATAAATAACACGGATTGGCCAGGCAATAATATTAAATTTTGGAAGCACCCAGACACCAAATGGCGTTGGATCATGTATGATACTGATTTTGGCTTTGGACCCTGGTGGAACTGGGGTAATTTCAATGAAAATACACTTGAATTTTCTTTAAATCCAAATGGCCCAGATTGGCCTAATCCAGCCTGGTCTACATTACTCTTTAGAAAATTGGTAACCAATATTTCGTTTAGAAATATGTTTATCAATCGCTACGCTGATGAATTAAATACTCGTTTTTTAAGCAGCAATGTCATCCAACACATCAATGAGATATACGGCACGATTCAGCCAGAGATAAATGCTCATTTTGAACGATGGAAGGATGACCCATCTGTGGGTTATGAAATTACAGATGTAAATGGTCATATCGGATTCTACCAGTGGGCATTGCGTAATTTTGCGAGTGAAAGACCCCCCATTGTGAAAGAGCACATAAAAAATCAATTTAACCTTCCTGATTTCCATCCAATAACCATTACAAACGAGGATATAAGTAAGGGCAAGGTTGAAATTAATGAAAATCTAAATATTCAAGAACTGTCATGGACGGGAGATTATTTTGAAACAGTTCCAATAAAGCTAGAAGCGATTGCAGAAGCTGGATACGAATTCTCGCATTGGAGCGGTGACTTATATTCCACCCAAAAAACCATAAATATTTATTTATCAGGATCCTTTGAAGTTATTCCAAATTTTAGTTCTATTCCCACTTCACTAGTCATCAATGAAATTAATTACCGATCAAGCGATGATTTTAACCCTGACGACTGGATCGAATTGTACAATCCCATGACATTCGCTGTTGATGTTTCAAATTGGCAAATAAAAGACAGTGATGACACGCATGTTTTTGTCATTCCTGAAGGTACACAAATTCAAGACAATGGCTTTTTAATTGTGGTAAAAGACGAATCTGATTTTATGAGTTTATTTCCGGACACACCATACATTGGAGAATTGGGATTTGGACTTGGAAAAACAGATTCAGTAAGGCTTTATAACTCAGAAGGTACCCTTATAGACGAAGTTGCGTATGAATCCGAATTACCTTGGCCAAATTGTGCCGATAAAACTGGAAACACATTAGAGTTAAAAACACCAGATTTAGACAATGAATTAGCTGAAAATTGGGATTGTATTAATGAAAATGGAAGTCCTAATGCCATAAATAGTGATGGGCTTACAAATTCAGACAAAAATCGTGACATTATTAAAATTTACCCAAATCCTGTAAAGGAAAAATTATATATTAGTGGCAATAGCTCAATTTACTCTGTTGAAATCTTATCATTACTCGGCCAAAATTTGATAAAAGTTAATAATACTAACATGGTTGACCTTAGTGTACTGAATAAAGGTATTTATCTTATTAAAATTGAAAATAAAGGCATCACTTCTACATTTAAAATTATAAAACAATAATTAAAAGTTTAAATAAGATAATATGAAGGTTTTAAATAACATAGAAAAATTATTTAAATCTTACATACCAAATTCATTTACCATTGCGGTATGTCTAACCTTGATAACAATTCTTTGTGCTTTTATATTTACCAATAGTGAAGGTGAAATAGGTTATTTATTAGAAATATGTTCATATTGGGAAAATGGATTGTGGAACAATTCACTTTTGGTTTTTGCCTATCAAATGATTTTAATTTTAATTCTTGGGCATATACTAGTGCTCAGTTCGCCTGTTAGTTATTTGATTGATAAATTAACTGTAAGAATTAAATCATCTTCTCAAGCAGTAGTTATTTTATCTACAGTCACACTATTTGCTGCATTTTTTAACTGGGGTTTTGGCTTAATTTTAGGTGCAATATTTACAAGAACTATCGGAGAACACTGTAAAAAAAACAATATTAAAATTTATTATCCTTTATTAGGAGCTGCTGGATATGTGGGTTTAATGGTTTGGCATGGTGGAATAAGTGGTTCTGCTCCAATAAAAGCCTCAGAAAAAAATCATATTAAAGAATTGATGACAGGTGTTACTGATAATAATATCATAAATAGTTTACCAAGTACAATTGGATTAAATGAAACTGTATTTAGCAATTCTAATTTAGTCACCTATGGATTTATATTTGTTTTCATTCCACTAGTATTTTGGGTGATGAATAAACTAGTAAAACCTAAAGACTATGAACTTGAAATTTATGATCGAGATATAATAATCAAACACACTGAAGTTCATTTAAAAATTGATAAATCAAAGACTGTTGCATATATCTTTGGGGGGGTTATATTAATAACTTTATTTTTTGTTCACAGTGATAAAATCTTAAGCCTGGAAATTTCTCCAAACATATTAAATTTATTCATGCTTGGATGTGCTATAATAATGCACCAAAATTTTATTTCTTTTCTGTCAGCTTTAAAAAATGCAATTAGTGGCGCAGCAGGAATTTTAATACAATTTCCTCTTTATTTTGGGATAATGGGTATTATGAAACAAAGTGGTTTAGTTTTATTGATGTCAGAATTTTTTATTTCAATATCAAACCAAACGACATTACCAATTTACACTTTGATAAGCGCTGGGATAGTAAATATATTAGTACCAAGTGGTGGAGGTCAATGGGCTGTACAAGGACCTATTATAATTGATGCTGCTATTAATTTAGGAGTTCCGATACAAAAAGTAATAATGGCTTTAGCTTACGGAGATCAATTAACAAATATGCTTCAACCTTTTTGGGCATTACCCCTACTGGCTATCACTGGTTTAAAAGCTAAAGATATTTTACCTTTTAGCTTGATTGCAATGGTTGTTGGGGGGTTAATTTTTATTACCAGCATTCTTGTTATTTAATTTTTCCAATTGGTAATTTTCAATATTTTATAAAAAATATCCGTGTTATCATAAATCCCTTTAAATTCTTCAGATCCAGGGCCATAAGCAAAAACAGGTATTAAAGTAGCTGAATGTCCTCCAGTTGAAAAACTTGGATCAATGGTTCGGTAATCATTGTGAATGTTTCCATTGACATCGGTATATTTTTTACCTGAAAGTGTAAAACCTCCTGTTTCATGGTCGGAAGTTACAATAACCAAAGTTTCTCCATCTTTTTCTGCGAAATCTAAAACGGCTCCTATTGTTTCATCAAAATCTATAAGCTCAGATATTAAATATTCAGCATCATTAGCGTGTCCGCCCCAGTCGACTTGAGAGCCTTCCGACATCATGAAAAAAGGTTGGTCTTTCTGATTTAAAAATTCAATCCCAAGCAGCGTTGCATTCTTTAAAAAATCGCCTCTTCCGTCAAGCATCTTAGGCATGGACTTATCTGCTAAAAGGTAGGCTAATTTGTTTTTGTTTTTAATGGTTTTAAATGCGTCTAATTCTTTAGTATTCAACGTAAAACCTTTAGAACCTAATATATGAAATAGGTTTTGACGCTCTGCTCCTTGAATAAAAAAATCTATCCCACCTCCTGCAAAAAAATCTACATCAGACTCTGAGAGCTGTTTTGCAATTTCGTTTTCTTGGTTGCGACTCACCACATGGGCATAAAAGGATGCTGGAGTGGCGTGGGTGATCGAAGACGTCGAAACTATTCCAGATTTAACCCCATTGGCTGAGGCGATTTCAACAAGATTTTCAACCCTTGTAAAATCATCCAAAACTCCGATGGCACCATTGTAAGTTTTTTTTCCAGTTGCAAAGGCTGTACCACAAGCTGCGGAGTCGGTAATATCGCTATCGGAAGAATGGGTTTGAATGAGTCCAATATGCTTAAAACGGGAATAATGAACCGAACTATCTTTAAAGTAGTAAGCTGAAGAAATCTGTGAAAGTCCCGCACCATCACTAATTAAAAAAATTACATTCTTTGGGGATGAACTAGAAACTTTTAAGACAGCTGTATTGTTACAATTTGTAAACAGAAAGGTACTGAGAAGGATATAATTTAGGGAAAATTTTGTCATGGCCATTATACTAATTGTTAATTGCAAAATTACCAATATAAATTAACAATTATCGGCGTCTCATACGATTGTTTCTAAATTCAAGCATTTTATTTTGAATTAAATCTTGATATTCCGCTTTGGCAAGCACATCCCCTTTTCTCGGAGCTTTTATTTCAGTTTTTTCATTTGGATTTAAAACAATCTTAGTACACAACATGGTTGTGTCTCCAGCACTTACCTCTAAAATCAAGCCAGGGAGTCCCCAATAATCAGAGGGGCCATGACGTACTGGAATTTGTGGTGTATACCAAGCTTCAACTTGAGTTACCTCTACTTGTGTTTCGCTAACTTCATCGGATTTAGTGGCATCTTCAGGTTTACGCATACGACTCCAAGAAAAAGAGTACCACAATAAATCATCTGTTGGTATAAACGTGGTGGCTTTGTAACATATATAATTACCTATTTTCTTTGTGGCACTGCCCAAGGTCCAATCGATGGGTTGAAGTACGTCTTTGATTAAAAATTTCTTTCCATAAAATTCTTGCTGCTGAATTTGTGAATTATTTTTTACATTTTTATAATTTTCGCCTGCAGAAAAGTTTTTACCCCAGGAATCTGTAGCCCCTGAAATCGCATCCAATTGTTCTTCTTCAATAAACAAAGACGCTTCTTTATCAAAGGTCAATGTAAATTCTTTTTCCAAACGATTTTTGAGACGAATCGCAATGTCTTTTTTTTGTGCCTCGCTCATACGTGCCCCCCAGCGCCCCAATTCCAATCTTGATTTTGATATATAAACTGCCTGTCCTTGAAAGTCGTTAGTTTCACTTTCTGGAATAATCCCAAAAATAAAAGGTATTGATAAAAAACAAATAATTTTATAAAAGTATGTTATCATTTGTGTAGTATATATTTAATTTATCTAACAATAATAAAACAAACCCATCAATTTAATATTTGGTTTATCAAAAAATTAACAAAGCTAATTAGTTGTTAATTGAAAAAACTGTTGTAAAATTAATTAAACATTTGGAAGGTCGTTGTCATCCTTTAAAGGCAAGTCAGAACGTTCCATAAGGTAAGAGTCAATATCTATAATTTAAAAATAAACAGATTCCTTAAAATTTTGACTAGGCGCAATAACAAATTCATATTTTTAATATAATAATATTTAATACCCTTAAATTTTTAGGGTTAAATATTATTATTATAATAAAAAAATATACTTGACCCCTATTTTTTTAGGGTACTAAATGTAATTAATATAGTTTTGGATCGGAGTCAAACAAAAACTAATTAATAAAATAAATTATGAAAAAGATTTTTACATTATTATTAGCTTCCTTTACAACTATCACGGTTGCACAGGACGATGCAGCTGCACTTTCTATATCTGGAACCGTAGATGTTTATGCAACAACAAATTCTGAAGATGGAGCTGGCGCTCCAGGTTTATTGGTCGAAAATCCAGAAAAAGCCAATGGATTTGGTTTAGGAATGGCAAATACTGTTTTCTTCTACAACGGAACTAAATCAGGGGTTGTTGTAGACTTAGCTTTTGGACCAAGAGCAAATGACGCCAACATGGCAGGAGCTATCAATCAATTATATGCTTACTACAACCTCAGTGAGTCTGCTACAGTTACTGCCGGACAATTCAATACGTTCTTAGGGTATGAAGTTATCTCTCCTGCAGCCAACTTCAATTATTCCGTATCTTACTTGTTTAATGAAGGACCATTTTCTCACACTGGTGTGAAACTTGACTATACAGCCTCTGAAGATTTATCTTTGATGCTTGCAGTTACCAATGGACATGCAATTAGTAGCGCAGACACTAATGCATCAGGCGAAACTCAGTTTGGTGCTCAGATTGGATACAAAGGACAGTATTTGAACTTTGTTTACGGTGGGGTTGAAGCGGGGGAAGTTGATGATAATCTATACATTGACTACACCGGTGGTTTTAATTTAACGGATTCATTCTACGTTGGCATCAACGCTGCATATTGTTATTCAGATGATTCAGACTCAGGGTATCAAGGATTTGCATTATACTTGCAAAATAGTTTTTCTGAATCGTTTGCTTTAGGTTTACGCCCAGAAGCGTTTACTAAAACTTACGGAGCTGAAGGGGTTGAAGATGAATCTGTAACAGCTTTTACTTTGACTGGAAATTACAAGTTAGACCGTAATTTAAACTTTATAGTTGAAGCTAGAATGGACGATTCTGATGATGGTATAATTGAAGGGACTACTCAAAACAGCATGTCAACCTTATCCCTTGCAGCTGTATACACCTTCTAAAAAAACATTAATAATATTTTGTTTGTGATTAGAAAAAGCTCAAGAGATGTCATGTCTTTTGAGCTTTTTTTACTATTGATAAAAAAACTAGGCAGAATTGCGGCTGGCATTAATGATCCCATATAGGGTGCGCGTCACAATCTTTTCAAACACCTCGATCTGTTCTTTGTTTGGGCTTTTTTGTTTTTTAAAGGCTTGTAGTTTTCTGAGCGCATATTGCTGAATTGTGAGCAAAGGCAATACAATGGATTCTCGCACATCTATAGAGGCTTTTCCGCTAGGTTCATTTTCCATAAGTGTTTTGTAACCAGTGATTTTTAAAAGCAATGCATGAGTCAGTTTGAATTCCTCATAGATGATGGTCCAAAATGCACCAAACTCCTCATCCTCGGCCATGTATTGGGTCAAAGGGAAAAAGGATTTACTGAGTGACATCATGCTATTTTCCAACAATGTCTTGAAAAAACTTGAATTGTTGTAGAGCGCAATCACCTTTTCCAACTCTCCACGAGACTCAAAGGCCTGTATGGCAGTGCCCACACCGAAGAAACCAGGGACATTTTGCTTTAGCTGACTCCATGAGCCAACGAAAGGTATAGCTCTTAAATCTGAAAAAATCAGTGCATCCGATTTAGAGCGCTTGGAAGGTCGGCTTCCAATATTGGCTTTCCCATAGTACTTAAGGGTGCTAATGTGTTCCAAATAGGGAATGAATTTTGGGTGGCTCTTAAAATCTTGGTAGGCTTGGTAACTCAGCGTTGCCAAAGCATTCATAGTTTCCCGGTCTGAATCTAAAAAGCCTTTATTGTGTTCCGATTGTAATTTATTAGAGAGCCCAGAACTAATCAATTGTTCCAAATTGTATTTCGAAGATTCCGGGGTTCCAAAATTTGAACTTATCGTCTGGCCTTGTATTGTAAGTTGAACTTCTCTATCTTGAATTGTAGGACCAAGCGAGGCGTAAAACTGATGGGTTTTTCCACCCCCACGTGCTGGAGGCCCCCCACGGCCATCAAAAAATACAACGTCAATATTGTATTGTTTAGAGATCGTTGTCAAAGCTTCTTTAGCTTTAAATATAGCCCAATTGGCCATGAAATAACCACCATCTTTGGTACCGTCTGAAAAACCTAGCATGATGGTTTGCTTATTACCTCTTGATTTTAAATGCGACTTGTAGGCGTGATTAGTATAGAGTTGCTCCATCACTTTGGGTGCATTTTCCAAATCGGTCACCGTTTCAAACAATGGGACAATATCAATGGTAAGCTTGTCGTTGAAAGCAACTAATTTCAACATCGCATAAAGCTGCATGACGTTAAGTGCGGTCTGGTTGTTACTAATGATATAACGATTGGCCCCCAAAGTACCATTTTTGGATTGAATGGTTTTTACAACTTGAATCGTTTTTAAGGTATTATAAACCAATTCATCATCAAAAATTGAAATATCCAGCGTGGCATCTAAATCTGAAATAACTTCAATTTGCTCCGCCTCATCAAGTTCTTGATAATTATCTGGAAAAATACCGTTAGACTGTTCGATACAGCCCTGTACAATACCAGAGAAAACAGTATGGTGGATGCGGCTGTCCTGACGTACATCTAAAGTTGCAAAATGAGAACCAAAAAGCTGGGTTTTATTGATCAAGCTTGAGATGTCGTTTATGTATAGGGCGTGATGCTCCCTGGCTACTATTTTCTTTATTTCTTTTAATTCATCAACAAAAAAGTCAAAATCAAAGAGATCCGGATTTGATAAACTGCGACCGATTGTTTGGATAAGGGCTCCCAATCGGTCTTCAACGTCTCTGAAGGTTAACTTACGTTTTAATTTTTTTAAGTCTAATAAGTACTTCTTAAGCAGGGTCTTTTTAAGT
This sequence comes from Flavobacteriaceae bacterium, assembly GCA_002690085.1. Taxonomy (GTDB): domain Bacteria; phylum Bacteroidota; class Bacteroidia; order Flavobacteriales; family Flavobacteriaceae; genus UBA3537. Next base: position 2,368 of record NZDM01000025.1, on the reverse strand, counting down.
AAAGAAGCGACTTTAAGGGTGGTGTCTGGAAGCACAAATGGGTTTCCGTCTCTGTCACCACCTGGCCAAAATCCAATATTAATGATTTCATTTTTTAAGCCCTTGTTGTCATAAACGTTTTGTTGAATATAATCAAAAATAGAGCCGAGAGAATCATAGAAAACGTGCTCTAAATACCAGATAAGATTTACAGCCTCATCATAAGGTGTTGGTTTAACATGTTTAAAAAATGGGGTTTTACCTAGTTGCGCTAAAAGGTTGTTGATGCGATCCATGTCACTGTCTCTAACGGCTTCCGTCAAATCGGTAATGATCCCTAAAACTGAACCAGGGTAAAACTGAGTGGGATGGGCTGTTAGTACAATTCGGACTTTAAATTCATTTAGATAGGTTTTGAGTGCTTCAATTTTATTTTCAGAAAAAGCCTTTTCTTTTAAACTTCGCAGTGTTCCAATACCATCCATATTGTTAATGACAGGAAAGGCAGCATCTTCAATGGCATCAAAAAGTACAACCTGGCGTTCGATGTATTGAATAAACCTAAACAAAAGCTTAATCTGACTTTTCTTTGTACGTCGGGCTTGGTACTTTTGAAAAAAAGTTTCAACAATAGTAGTGGGGTTTTCTCCAGCCGCATAGCCTTTTTCACAAGTTTCACGAAACAACGGCAGTAAGACCCCTGTTTTGGTAATTTGGTCAAAAGGCAATGTCATGAAGATACTGTTGTAGATTTTAAACTTCGACAGTACATTCTGCTTAAAACGCTCTAACTTTGGTTTTACAGCCATATCTCCTATTCTATTGCATCGCAAATATAAGAAAGCTCTCTTCTTTATTGATAATCTACGGTATGATTTGTTAATTTCTCAGAATTATGACCATAATATTATAATATTTTAAGGAATTTATTTTTTTGCTAAGAATTCAATGGTAAATAAAAATTATTATATTTAAACCTATTTTAAATTATTTATAAAAAATGTCAAATCCCAAATTTTTTGAATCGCTTTCATTGCCCGTTATTGCAGCGCCAATGTTTTTAATATCAGGTCCCAAATTGGTTATCGAATGTTGTAAAAATGGTATTGTCGGTACTTTCCCCGCGCTAAACCAAAGAACTACTAAAGGTTTTGAACAATGGGTTGTTGAAATCAAAACTGCGCTAAATGAATTTGAAAGTGAAACGGGGAAAAAAGCAGCGCCTTTTGGCGTCAATTTGATTGTACACCAAACAAATCCTAGAGTAAAGGCCGATTTGGAAATCTGCATCAAACACCAAGTGCCACTAATCATTACTTCTTTAGGAGCTGTATCACAACTTGTTGGGGCCGTTCATAGTTACGGTGGTATGGTGTTTCACGATGTCATTAAAAAAAGACATGCAGAAAAAGCAGCTGAGGCCGGTGTAGATGGTCTTATTTTAGTCTGTGCTGGCGCAGGGGGTCACGCAGGAACACTCAATCCTATGCCGTTTGTCGCTGAAATTAAAAAGTTTTTCAAAAAAACAATACTATTGTCAGGATGTATCAGCAATGGTCGTGATGTGGCCTCTGCACTTCAAATGGGAGCAGATCTCGCCTATATGGGTACTCGCTTTATCAATACAAAAGAGAGTAAAGCACCCGAAGATTACAGAAATATGATCATTGATTCTGGTGCGAATGATATTGTATACACCGCCGCTATTTCTGGAGTTTCTGCCAACTTTCTCCGTCCGAGTTTAGAAGCCATGGGCATCACTGAAGAAATGCTGTCAAGGCCTAAAAAAATAGATTTTGGCAATGAACTCTCAGCCATGGAGAAAGAAGCCAAAGCCTGGAGCACCATTTGGTCTGCTGGACAAGGTGTTACAAACATTTTTGACAATCCTTCTGTTGAAGACTTAATATGCAGTATGAAAAAAGAGTTCAAAATAGCTATAGAAACGCAACAGGCCTTGTTGGAAAAATATTAAAAGATCAGCCTCTTAATATCAGAATCGCTATTCCTAAAAAAAAACCAATCTGAAGGCGTTTTAAAAGCAACTGTCTTTGCGGAGATTTCAAAAATAGTTTCGAGAAATAGCTCGACAGAAAGACGTAACAACTAAATACTGAGAATGAGGTAAGGATGAATAGAAATCCTAAAGTATAGAATTGCTTGTATAGCTCCATAGTTTCGCTGAATAAAAAAGCAGGAAAAAAGGCTAAAAAAAAGACAGAAACTTTAGGGTTTAGAACATTCATTACAAAGCCTTGCTTGAATAATTCATAAAATCCGTCAGATTGAACTTTTTTGTGATCTTTATTAAAATTCACATCAGATTTATAAACTCTAATGGCTAAGAAAAGCATATAAGCTGCACCAAATAGCTTTAAAATAAAATACA
>NZDM01000024.1 GCA_002690085.1 Flavobacteriaceae bacterium | reverse complement strand
TAGTGTGAAATTAATGGGATCTTGACTTCCAAGAACTTGCGTTTGAGTTTCAACAAAATCAAAAGCAACAATTCCATCTCCATCATAGTCGCATTCTTCCAGGTTAGTCGCTGGATTTGCGGTGGGATTCACACTAATAGTAATGGTTTGAGAAAAGGTGTTTATTTCTGTCCCAGAAGTGATCTGAGCAGTGACGGTATAAGTTCCTGGATTTGCGTAGTTGTAGCTGGGATTTATAGCTGTTGAAGTCCCTGTTGCTAAACCATCACCAAAATTCCATAAAATTTCGTCAAAGGCCTGTGAAGTGCTAACATTGAACTGCGTGCTCTCCCCCAAACAGTTATTTTCAACAACAATCGAAGCAAGAAAAAAAGATTGTATGAAGGGCGGTAAACCAATTATAGCAGAAGTCCCTGGTGCCAGTGCTATACCAGCGTTAGTGTAACCACAAAGCACACCTAATTCTTCTGGTGCATTGATCACATCTAATGCGCTTTGATTTCCAGTGTTCGCAGCATAAATTTTTCCATCCGGACCAAGTTGAAGCGCCCCAATAAAATCAAATCCACTATGAACTGTAGTAATGGTCGCTGCTGGATTGGGTGCCTCTAAATCAAATTGAATAACCGAGTCATCACTCGTTACATATAATTTGGTGGCTTCTGCTGAAAACTCAACGCCATAGGGACCTGAGTTTGGATATACATTCAATGGATTAGAGATTATGCCAGTTTGATTGTCAAAGTCATAGAGCCAAACACTGCCCGTATTATTTGAATTTTGACCTTCTGTATTGCCGTTCTGACGGTGGCATACAGCAATTTTGCTACCATCTGGTGAGGCTTTCATATAGCCAATACCATTTCTCCTGTAACCCTGTTGTGAAATGGAAGTGGAGGTGGTGGTTGTTACTGGTATAGGATTTACACCTGAAGCATCGACTCTAAAGGCATAAAATTTATTGATGAAATGTGTCACTACCCAATACGATTGTCCATCATCGTGTTCCACAGCCGTAATCTTTTCTGAACATTTGTAAGCTGCTTGCGATTGATCGTTAGGATCGTAGGTTTGTAATTGAATATTTTTTTCAGAAGTGACAATATCGCCATCCCCCGAATTAAGTGTTAAATCAACAAGTGAGTAAGCCAAACCATTGTTGAAACCATCATCTGCCAAAGGAACTGAACCACCACTGTCATAGCTGCTAATCGCATTTCCAGAAACGTCTGCAGGGCCTTGATTTGGAAATGCAAATGCATTTTGATGGTGGGGCTCATCTACAGTAAATACATAATATTGATCAGTGTTTCCAGGTTTGGGTATAATCAAACCTGACGAGGTGCTGGAGGGGTCGCCTAAAAGCCCTGTTCCCGCATTGTAATTGGCATTGGGCATGATGATGTGATTTTTATCCCAAACGTTTCTACCATCTGTGTAGAACAATAAATTGCCATTGAAATCTGAAATAGATGAACACCCCTCACTTGTACTGATTGTTGAGGCTGCAGCATTTGTACCTAAAACAGTCCCTGCAGTGGTGTCAAAAATAAGTCCAGCGCCATTTCCAAAGTACCAATGGGAAGCTTCTGCTTGAGAAAATCCAAGCGTAACAAAAGAAAGAAAAAAAAAGAGAAACCTCAAGTTGTTTAATAGTAAAAAAACAAAACTAAACAAAAATTGTTATAAAATTTAGGCTATTAACATAACTTTATTTTAGGAATTAAAAATACATTAATTGCTTATAAATCCCTTTTTTTAATCAAGTAATAGGCTGAAAGTATAAAAATTGCGGTCCATAAAACAACAATAATTGAGCTGTCCAAATGAACGGCATAATCATAGCCTAAATCGTTTTTTTCTGGAAATTTGGACATCGCAACTCTTTGAAAGGGTTGTTTGATGAGGTTTGACATTGCAGTCAAGGGAAAGAAGTTTTGAATTTTGGTAGCCATTTCAACATTAGACTTCCAAACAATCAAACCAAAAACAATCCATTCTAGAATAAAATCAACGAATAAAAATCCCAAAGCGAAAGCGGAGCGTTTGGCAAAAACCCCTAAAAATAGACAAAATGAAAAGAAGCCCAATAGTTTTAAGAAATAAGCTGGTAAAAATTCAATTTCTCTGACAATAATGCTTATTTCGTTGTAGCTGGAATACACAAGTCCTAAAACAAGAGACAATATAAAAATGATAACCGTTGAAATTATAGAGAAAAACACAATGGTGTAAAATTTAGAAAGAATAAATTCTCTTTTGGACAATCCATCAATAAGGTTTTGTTTTAGAGTTTTATTGCTGTATTCGTTTCCAATCATTGAAACGACAACAATGGCAAAGAAAAATTTAAACAAGGCAGAAAAGTAGGTTGTAATGTGCCAAACGATCGGAAAGTTAAATATGCCAAGCTCACCTAATTCTAGGGTGAAAAATCCAAAAAAATTGATTTTAATAGCCGACAATACAATGACACAGAGGGGTAAAATAAAAGAGATAAAGATGAGTATTTTACTGGTCCTGTTTAGGATTAATTTTTGTAATTCTAACTGTAATAAGCGTATCATTTGTTATCTGTAAGTTGTAAAAACTGTTCTTCAAGACTCTGCTTGCGTTTGATGAAATGTGTCAAAATAATTTCATTCTCAAACAACGATTTCACAAAGATTTCCGATTTTAAGGGTTCGGAAAGAAAGGCTGTTACCAACCCATTTTCTTTTTTATAATGAGCTATGTTTGGCTGTGTATCTAAAAACTTCAAAAGACCTTCCATTTGATTGCTTTTCATTTCAAAAAAACCATGACTGGAAATCATTTCATCCACTCGGCCAGAATACAATTTTTTCCCTTTTCTTAAAATTACGACATGGGTACAAACTTTTTCAACTTCATCCAATAGGTGAGAAGCCAAAAGAATGGTAGTGCCTTTTTTTGCAATCGTTTTGATGATTTCTCTAATTTGATGAATTCCTTGCGGGTCGAGACCATTGGTAGGTTCGTCTAGGATTAAAATTTCAGGGTCGTTAAGCAATGCTGAAGCGATGGCCAAACGTTGTTTCATCCCAAGAGAAAAGTTGCTAAATAAGCTGTCTTTGCGATCCAATAGCCCAACAGTTTCTAAGACTTTTTCAATCGCCGCACATGAAACCCCTTTGATTCTGCATACCAGTTTAAGGTTTTGGTAGGCTGACATATAGGGATAAAAGTTGGGATGCTCTATGATGGCACCTACTTTTTTTAACGCTTGATGAGTGTCTATATTTCCATCAAACCAGCTGTAATTTCCAGCGGATTTATTCACGACATTTAAAACCATTCCAAGGGTGGTAGATTTCCCACTGCCGTTGGGTCCTAAAAGCCCATAAATATTGCCTTTTTTTATTTCAAAAGACAGATTTTCAACCGCTTTCAGGTAGCCAAAACTTTTACTGATATTTTCTAAATGAAGAACTGTGTCCATAATTGTTTATGTATGACGAATGAAACCGCAAATCGTTACGCACTATCTTGTTTAATTCCAATTCCAGGATTCTCCATAGTCGTCAAAAAGATCGTCTGCACCGTCTTGTATGCTATTTGGGTCCTCAGCTTCAAATTGTTTTTCTGGTGCTTCAGAGGGGACTTGACCGCAAACAAACATTAGGTTTGGATAATCAGTCCCACGGGCTTCTTCAACGATTTCTCCCAATTCTATCAAAAATGTCCACATGTTCAAAAAATCGTATATGTAAATGAGTTTGTTGTTGTCTTCATTGATGAGTTCTTCAACAATGGTTTCGTTCATCATTTTAACATCTGTATTTTGACCCATATCAAATAAAGCGATTTCCTGTCCTTGTTCCCATTGGTCGTTGCTGATATAAAACGAGGCCATTTCACTGCCATCAAATCCAAAAGATTGGGTCAAGACATTGTGTAAGTCTTCAAAAGTGTCAGTTTTTCTAATTTCAATATCTCTAAAAATATCTTCTTTTTGATCGTGGTCTAATATGGCTCTGAATCTGTAAATCATTTTTTATATGTTTTTTAGGAACGCTGAGTTGATAATTTTTTTTGATGTAATATTTCGAGGCCAATATACATCTGAATTCCGAATAAAACAGAGGCTATAACAAGATGTAAAGGCTGACTTAGAAAAGGAAAATCAAAATAATACATCAATATTCCTGTGCATACTTCCAAAAGAATACATCCCATCACAAGATTTATTTTACGAAAGCCTAAGTTTAATGTTTTGTTTTTGTGCCACAAGTAACCATTTAGTAAGAGCACCAAAACAGAGGTAGATCGATGTATGTAAAAGTTTATTTCAGGCTTGGCAAGCCAAAGATTTTTCTCATAGCCTATGAGTTTGGTTTGCTCATCTACAAATTGCCGGACCTGGGTTCCCAAAACAATCTGGATCAATGTTAAGACAAGACCAATACCTAAAACATTGTAAAACATGGAGTGGTATGCTTGAGATTTGAAGGATGTTTTGGTGCTAAATATGAGGTACAAGATAAAAACCACAATAATCAAGGCCATAACCATGTGAATGGTGATTTTAAAAGGTGCTAAATTTGAATCAACGACCGTTTTCCCAAGCCATGCCTGAAAGCCCATTCCAAACACTGTAAGCAAGGCTATAACAGTTATCCAAGGGTTTTCCTTAAAAAGCCAAAAGGATAAGATGGCTAAAATTAGTATGGGAATTCCTGCCAAAGCGCCAATGAGCCTATTGATGTACTCAATCCAAGTGTGTACAGGGTCATATAACGCATAATCATGCACGCTATAAACTTCCCAGTTGCTATCTTGTAGTGTTTGATTGCTTATAAAGTCTTTCTTAGCGACCATAAATTGCTCGTGGTCCATCAAAATCATCATACCCTTTTTATAGCTGTGATTGGGTTTAAACAATAGCTGTTTTCCTTTGGTTGGAGGCACATAGTAGCCAAAACATTTAGGCCAATCTGGGCAGCCCATTCCGGAGCCTGTCATACGGACGATTGCTCCGGCTATAATCACCAGATAAATCATAAGCAGTGCCGCTTTAGAGAGCGATCTAAAATAATTTTTCATAGTCTAGTTTTCAGTCCTAACTGCTTACCTTTTTCAAGCATCAATGTATGTGCTGCGTTGGATTCGTTTGGGATTTGGCCTTCTAATATGGCTTCTTTGATAAATTCTTTTATAATTCCAATTTCTCTACAAGGTTTTAGTTCGAAAGCTTTCATAATGTCTTCACCTGAAATTGGGGGTTGAAAATTCCGAATTTGGTCCCGTGCTTCAACTTCCTCCATTTTTTGACGCACCATTTTGAAGTTGTTGAGGTAGGTTTTAAACTTCCGAACATTTTTAGTGGTGATGTCCGCCTCGCAAAGGGTCATTAAATCTCCAATAGCATCGCCGGCATCAAACAACAATCGCCGAACCGCTGCATCGGTTGTGGCAGCGCCTGAGATTGCGATAGGTCTGGAACTCATAAAAACCAACTTCTGAACATATTTCATTTTGTCGTTGAGCGGCATTTTAAGACGTTTGAATAAATGATACACCATTTTAGAACCTTTGAGTTCATGCCCATGAAAGGTCCACCCCACTTTTTTACTAAATTTTTTTGTAGGGGCTTTCCCAATATCATGAAGCAGGGCTGTCCAACGTAACCATACATTGTTTGTGTGCTGGGCAATATTATCCAGGACTTCCAGCGTGTGGTAAAAATTATCTTTGTGGCGTTGGCCTTCAACTTCGTCAATTCCTTTCAGGGCCGTAAGCTCAGGAATAATTAAATCCAATAAACCTGTTCTTTCAAGTAGTAAAAATCCAATAGAGGGTTTTTTACTTTCTAATATTTTATGCAATTCGATGACAATGCGTTCTTTACTGATAATTTGAATGCGCCTGTGGTTTTTCTCAATGGCCTCTAATGCGGAAGGATCTATTTCAAATTCTAATTGCGTAGCAAAGCGAATGGCGCGTAACATTCTAAGCGGATCATCGCTAAATGTAAGGTTTGGGTTTAAAGGCGTTACAATGCGTTTGTTTTTTAAATCCTCCATACCATTGAAAGGATCTAAAAGCGTCCCATAATCGCTCGCATTTAAGCTAATAGCCAAAGCATTAATGGTAAAATCTCTTCTTTTTTGATCGTCTTCGATCGTACCTTCACAAATTTCTGGATTGCGACTTTCTTTTTTGTAGGATTCTTTGCGTGCGCCTACAAATTCCAAGTTAACGCCTTTAAAACGCAACATTGCAGTTCCATAGGTTTTAAAAATGCTAACTTTAGGTGCATTCGGTAATGCTTTGGCAACGCTTTCAGCCAATTCAATACCATTTCCAATAGCTACAACATCAATATCTTGACTAGTATGACGGCTTAAAATAAAATCGCGAACATACCCACCGACCACATAGCAAGGGGTTTCAAGCGCTGCTGCGCAAGAAGCGATGGTTTTAAAAATTGGATTTTTTAATGCCTGCTCAAAATGCATGATATTAAATGTTTACTGTTGGTACACTAAGGCCTTATAACTTTCACTTCCCCATTGTTACTCAGTTTGATGATTGAGGAGGGTGTTGCCGGAGTGCTTTCACGGTTCAAATTTACGACATAGTCTACACCTTTTAAAATATCAGTTTCGATTTCTTTGTAAGTTTTTGGTGTTGGACGGCCAGAAATATTGGCGGAGGTTGAAACAATAGGTTTTTTAAATCGCTTGAGCAATTCACCGCAAAATCCAGTTTGTACCATTCTAATGGCTAAGCTGTTGTCTGCTGCTATTAAATTTTCTGAAACACGAAGGGGACGGTCGTAAATTATGGTAGTAGGGGTGGTGGCGTATTTTAATATTGTGTAGGCTGTTTCTGGCACTTCTTCAATGTATTGATTGAGCATTTGAATTGAATTTACCAAACAAATCATAGTTTTTGAGTCCGCTCGTTGTTTGAGTTGGTAAATTTTTTCAATGGCTTCAAAGTTGGTCGCATCACAACCAACACCCCAAACGGTATCCGTTGGGTAGAGGATGATGTTGCCTTTTGTTAGCAAATCTTTACACTTTTTAATTTCATTTGTTATGTTTAAACTCATTATTGTTTTGTGATGTAAGATTTAATTTTACAAATTAAATAAAATCACTCAAGAAGACAATTAATTAATCAATCAAATGGATAAAATTATTGTAATTTTACTTTATGAAAATTATTGTAAATAGTTCTTTTTTGAGTGAAAAAAATCAGATACTAAATATGATTAATGATTTTGATAATACAGGACTTACGCTTGGAAATCAAAAACGAAACACAATTAAAATTTTTAATGTCAACTCAAAAAAAATCAATATAAAGTCATTTAGGACTCCAACTTTTTTTAATTCATTAATTTATAACAATTTTAGAAAAAGTAAGGCTCAGCGATCTTATGAGTACGCTAATAAATTGATCAGTCTTGGAATTATGACACCAAGCCCAATTGGTTATGCGCAAAATTCTTCATTATTCAGGCTAAAACGAAGCTATTATGTTAGCAAGCATTTGGATTATGATTTTACATTCAGAGAGGTTTCAAGTGATTTGTCATTTGATGATAGTGTGAATATTCTTAAAGCTTTTACAAGATTTACTTACAAACTTCATGAAAAGGGCGTCAATTTTTTAGACCACTCACCTGGAAATACATTAATAAAAAAAACCAATAATAATTATGATTTTTATTTAGTTGATTTAAACCGAATGGCGTTCACAAAAATGACATTATCATCTAGAATAAAGAATTTTTCTAGGTTATCTCACAACAAAGATATTGTTAAAATAATGAGTTCTGAATATGCAAAATGTATTGGAGTTTCATCTGAAGTCGTTTTTGAATTGATGTGGGAACAGGTAAAGATTTTTAGGCAAAAAGTTAATAGAAAAAGAAAGTTTAAGTCTTTGCTTAAAATATCATAAGCTATTTGTTTTTTGAATTTTCCAAAGTTTGGCATATTTAAGAAAAGTTCTTTTACCTGTTTGATAACAAATAAATAAACCATTTTTCCCGTCTAAAAACCCAAGTCTTAATATATAGGATTTAAAGAATGCCCAGCTTGGATTCCAAATGATTTTGAATAGATTTGATCTTTTCCCAAGTTTGTAGTAGGATTCCGCTGAAATTGATGAAAAAGATTCAACTTTTTGGTTAAATTCAGAATACGATTGATAGGTAAGGTGTAAAATATCACCCTTTAGTTTCCCAATTTTTTTTGAAGAATTTACAAATACTTGATCATGGGGGTTAATTCCTTTCCAACAAGATTTTCGTTTATCAAATACACGAATCTTTTTATTTGGATACCAATCCGAATATTTAATCCATTGACCACAAAAATTATTATATCTTTTACAATAGTAGCCGTCGTTTGTCCAATTACTTTTAACTTTAAGTATCGATTGTTGCAACTCATGCGAAAGGGACTCATCTCCATCAAGAGACACAATATGATTGTAACTTGCTTGTTTTAAGGCAAAGTTTTTTTGCTCAACATATCCAAGAAATTTTTGTTCAATAAATAAAACATTATACTTTTCACAAATTATTTTTGTTTTATCTGTTGAATATGAGTCAACAACAATTATTTCATCTGCAACATTAGTCAATGATTTCAAACACTCATCAATGTATCGTTCTTCATTGTAAGTAATTATTACGGCTGAAAGCTTAAGCATAGAAAATTAAATTTTTTTTGCTAGAATTTTATAAACAGTCTTTATTTTTCTAAATGTAGAAATTTTTCTTCTTTCAGGAACTTGATTGACTGATAAATAACCTTCAACAGCTTCAACCATGCGCAATGCTGATTTACCGTCAACATAGGGATGGTATTTTTTAATCATCTCTCTTCTTGAATTAGAATGCCGATCTTTCTTCAGTATTTTAGAAACCTCATTAACTAAATTATCATAGTTATTTAAATTTTTCCAAAATATACTTTTGGAAATATTTCTAAAAGTTATTGCCGGTTTATCAAGCAGTAAGAATTCATAAACAACAGAAGAGGTGTCACTAATTATTAAATCAGAAATGATTATGTATTTGGTGATGTCTTTTTCTTTTTTGAATATAATATTTTTGTGTTTATCTGCAATATTTTGATATTTTTTCACCCATTTTTCATCCATAAGGGGGTGAAACTTAAGTAATATAATATAGTCTTGATTTTTGGCAAGTGATTTGATTTCATTATAAACGTGTGGAGCTGATGTTAGTCTTGGAGAAAATGTTGGCGCATAAAGTATTATATATTTTGATTTATGTTCAGAAATTAAATTTAACCTTTCAGCATTAAATTCATCATTTTTTCTATAATATTTATCCAATTTTGGCCAACCAGTTTCAATTACATCAAAGGTTTCGTGTTTTTTTTTAAGTTTAAGAAATCGATCTGTAAAGTAGGGTCCCTGAGTCAAGTATAAATCAAAATATTGGCGAATTCTAAAGTGACCTTTCTTTTCTCCTGCAAGACCATGGAAAACTTGAGTTTTCAATCCTCTTAGAAAATAGGGCACTTCATTTCCAGGTGCGAATATTACATCACTTTTATACAACTTTAGTTCACTGTATGATGATGTGTAGTTGTCAGTTTTATATGGGAAGTTCGATTTTATTTTTGGTGCCACATACCAAATAAACTCATGATTTTTTTTTAATAAAACATGTTTGATTGGATTTAATATTGAAAACGCATAGTCATTCAAACAAAATAGAACAAATTTCATTACAATGACTTATTTACTTCATTTAAATCTTCAACAAAATCGATCTCCATACAGTTAAATTTAGAAATATCTACGGCATTAACTTTTAGGTTGTCTTTTTCAATTGCCATCTCCATGCCACGCTCAAAATAATCGTTATTACCACAATCTTCTAAACGATTTATCAGTGTTTTTACATCATTAGAAGATATAAAATTTATGCCTATAGCTTCTCCTAATCCATTTTTCACTGTCTTTGAAAGCGCTTTAATGTATCCATCTTTTAAGGTGTATTTAACTTCTTCTTCCCCAACCTTGCTTGTGTTAACAGCCACAAAAGATTCATTTTTTGCAATGAATTCGTTTAAAATATCTAGCAACTTTACATCAAAAACAACATCACCATTAAACCAAAGAACCGATTTGTCTTTATTCTTTTTCAAGGCTCTCAACAAACTTTTAGAAGTGTTTGTTCTATCGAAAAAAGGATTATAAATATAAGTCAGCTCTGGGAAGCGTTCCATAATTAAATTCTTTTTGAAGCCAACAACTACATTGATGTCATCGATATCATAATGCGTTGTAATATTTTCAATTTGCATTCCCATAATACTCTTTCCATTTTTTAAGATTGTCAATGGTTTTGGAAACGGATTGCCTAGTCGTGATCCCATTCCAGCAGCGAGTATTATTATTTTCATGTTTTGCATTCTCAATTAGTCGACAAAGATATGGCAAATTAACAATTTAATAAGGAGATTCTATAAAAGTAGTCTAAATATTTGATGTTTAAATAGTTAACCTTAATTTTGAACCTCAATTTAACTTTATTTTTGTGATTTATTTAGACAATGAATATTTGATTGGTGAGGGCGAAATTCGATTTTGTTACAAACACCCACTTAATGATAAGCTTTGTATAAAAATTCCTAGGAAAGAAACTACGCGGGATTATACTGAGAAAGAGCTCAAGTATTTTAATAAACTATCAAAGCGGTCAAAAGTAAATTTTAAATTTCCGTTCTATACTGATTTTCACCACGAAATTAGCACCAATTTAGGCCTCGGTCAAGTATTTGATTTAGTTTGTGATAAAACAACAAATAAAGTCTCTAAAACTTTAGAATATTACTTAACACAGAGTGATCAAATTTCTGATGATAAACTCGAATTAGGGCTCCTTAAGCTTAAAAAAATGATGATTAAACATAAAATTTTTACTAGAGATTTAAGATCTAGAAATATTTGTTGCAGAATTATAAATGATAAAAATGATATTGAATTGGTTATAGTAGATGGAATTGGACACCGTGATTTTTTTCCATTAGCAGACTGGTTTGATTTTTTCTCTAGAAAAAAAGTTGAGCGCACTTTTGATAAATGGAAATTTAACTGCTTAAATGATCAACGAGAATATCTAAAAAAGCAATATTCTTTACTTAACTTATAATTTTAATATTTAGTTAAGTTAAATAGAAGGTTTTAATTGATCATAAATTAATTTCTGTCAGATTTTCAACCTTTTTGATAACCAATTTAATAGAAATTTTAATTTATTCGAGGGGCATTTATCTAAGCTCTGTAATCCTAAGAACAATTTTTTATTTGTTTTGAATTTTAAATTAAGATTGTACCAAAATAGAGGTTTCTTATAGGATCTAAAGTATATTAATTTCAAATCTTTTTCTAACACACAGCTGTTATTTTTAATTTCAATATGATTGGCTAAACCTTGTGGTGTAAATTGATCAATACTTCTGAACTTGTGTTTAATATTATTTATGAACACATCTCTGTTATCATTGAAAAAAGTTTCAAAAGTTGATTTTCTTAACGGATGTGGAGTATGTTTGAAATTATAGTATTTTTTAAAACCAACTATCGATGCTGCTTTTTGTTGTGCAAATTTATGTCCAGTTCTTTGTTTGACAAATTTTTTATAAATTATGTCTCTGTCAAATTTNAGCCATTTCCCCCTAAGCACAGGCAAACCATTTCTAAAAAAATCCTCTGCTTTTGTGTGGTNNATAAGAAAAAAATCATCATTTAGATANATAAAATGTTCTGAGAGATTTGGTNTCCTGTAAATACAAGTTTCAATAGACCTACAATTAAAAGTTGGCAAATATTTNTGATAACCATCAAANACCTTTTTNTGATCAACTATNAANACTTTATNATAGCTNTTNTTATTGATTTTTTCAGTTAAAAAATCAGGTATTTGATTGTCAGTTATTAAATGAATCTTTCTAATGAAAGGCGCAAATTTCAACAATGAATCAATAGTGTATTTTATTTCATTCACTTGGTCATAGCGCGTTCTAAATGATTTTGTTTTTACAAGGTTTTTATCCTTTACAAATTTTAAAATTTTATCCTGATGTTTTTTATCATTACCATTAACCCAAAGTATAACAGCGTCTATTGGAAGCTTTTGACCTAAATTAGTATCCATGGATTAAAATGTGGTTATAGATCTTTGACCATTCTGTAATTTAGGTAATTTAATTAAATCACCTATAATTTTATTATATTCATCTGGAATTAAATCTTTTCGTCCATCTGAGGGATAAAAAGTCATTTCTCCAAAAATAGATTTTCCTTTAATAGAGTAAAAATCTACCCTTACAAATGGTAGTTTGTCAGCTAATATTTCAGACAATTTAATCATTTCCTTCAGGTTACTGGGTTTTTCAACTTTTTCATTTATGCTTTTATTTTTTTTGACGTACCTGTAGGGAAGTGGATTGAAGTTGAAATCGTAGAACCCTCTTTTATGGTTATCAGCTCTGTCAAGATGTATTTCCAGAAATTTTGCAACTCCGTTAAAGCAGTAGAATTTATAATCTATTAAAGATGATTTTTCTCCATCATTAAGATATTTTTCAGCAATTAGCCTAGGTTCCACGTCCTTGTATGCCCACTCCTGACCGGTTCTGTAATATTGGTTAATACTCAGCCATTTCTTAAATTGTTTTATTGCGGATTTTGTATCAATCATTTTCTTATCCTGAACAATTAAATTATGACTACTAGTGTGAGTAGCTTTTATTACAAATTGAGTTGGTAAGTCTTCAAAAGGCACTTCATTTGGGTTTTTATATACTCCGTATATATGATTGAGATACTGAGAGCCTATTTTCTTTTCAACGTATTTTCTAACTTCAAACTTATCTACTAATTGATTTAAAATCTTTGGATGATAATATAACTTAAGCCATTGAATTTTTTCATTAAACTCGATAGGATTTTCTAAGTTTAATTTTTTTTGAGTATAATTTTCGAAAAGAATATGTGCATATATTTTTGGGGGTAAAAAACGCATTTCTTTCAAAATTCTCAGCATTATTTTTCTCAGTCTATATAACATATTTTAAAAGTTTACAATCAGAAAAAGCTTATTCTAAACAGCTACATTATGTGTTCTTAGGGCATCATTTAAAGAGGTTTTTTTGTTTGTACTCTCTTTACGCTTTCCAATAATTAAAGCGCATGGGACATTAAAATCCCCAGCAGGAAATGTTTTGGTGTAACTTCCTGGAATTACTACAGAACGAGACGGTACAACGCCTTTCAATTCTACTGGATCAGCACCAGTAACATCTATAATCTTTGTAGACCCCGTAAGGACAACATTTGCTCCCAAAACAGCTTCTTTTTCAACACGAACTCCTTCAACTACTATGCAGCGAGAGCCAATAAAGGCGTCATCCTCAATGATAACTGGGGCGGCTTGTAGGGGTTCTAAAACCCCACCAATTCCCACGCCACCTGAAAGATGTACATTTTTACCAATTTGTGCACAACTACCTACGGTTGCCCAGGTATCCACCAAAGTACCTTCATCGACATAAGCACCGATATTTACATAACTGGGCATTAGAATGGTTCCATTGGAAATATACGCGCCATGGCGGGCGACCGCATGGGGCACCACGCGAATACCTCTGGCTTTATAATCTTTTTTTAATGGAATTTTGTCGTGAAATTCAAAAGGACCAACCTCAATAGTCTCCATCGTTTGAATTGGAAAATAGAGCACTACGGCCTTTTTAACCCATTCATTCACCTGCCATCCATCGACTTTGGGCTCTGCAACACGAAGGCTTCCTTCGTCTAAAAGTGCAATAATGCTTCTAATGGCTGCTTGCGTTTCTTTTTCTTTGAGTAAAGTTCTGTTTTCCCAAGCGGCTTCAATGGTTTGTTTTAGTGAATTCATAATCAAGTAAATTGTAAAACAAATATAAGTCTTATTCAAAAAATTGTTAGAAGTTTATCTCAGTTTTTGAAAATTAATTATTTATGCGGTTTCTATATTTTTGAAATTGTATTTTAGCAACGTGGGAAGAATTTTAGCATTGGATTATGGAAAAAAAAGAACGGGTATTGCAGTCACCGATCCGCTTCAAATCATCGCATCTGGTTTAAATACTGTTGAAACACATTCTTTATTAGATTTTTTAAAATCCTATTGTTCGCAAGAAGTTGTAGATATATTTGTTGTAGGCTTGCCCAAACAAATGAATAATTTACCTTCAGAAAGTGAACAACTCATCAAACCATTTCTTAAAAGCTTAAAAAACGCTTTTCCGAACATCCCTATTGAAAGAGAAGACGAACGGTTTACTTCTAAAATGGCATTTCAGTCCATGCTTGACTCTGGAATTAAAAAAAAACAGCGGCAAAACAAAGCCATGGTCGACGAAATAAGTGCCACTTTAATTCTTCAATCCTACCTAAACCGTAAATAATTTACATTCCATTATTTTTTCAAAATAGAGAGTTGTATTTTTGACCTCTAAATAAATGACAAATGATACTTCCTATTGTTGCTTATGGAGACCCTGTTTTGAAGAAGAAAGCAGTTGTGATTTCGTCAGATTACAAGGATTTAAAAACTCTTGTAGCCAATATGTATGAAACAATGTATGGGGCCTATGGCGTAGGATTGGCAGCTCCACAGATTGGGTTGTCTATTCGTCTTTTTTTGGTTGATACAGCCCCTTTTTCAGAAGATGAATCTTTGTCAGCATCTGAAGCAAAAGCATTAAAAAACTTTAAAAAAACATTTATAAACCCTGAAATTATTGAAGAGACAGGGAAGGAGTGGAATTTTAATGAGGGCTGCTTAAGCATTCCCAATATTCGCGAAGAAGTCTCTAGGAAACCAAAAATTAAAATCCGCTACCAAGATGAAAACTTTAAGTCATACGTTGAGGTCTATGACGGATTGATTGCGCGCGTCATTCAGCATGAATACGACCACATTCAAGGTATTTTATTCACAGACAAAGTTTCCAATTTTAAAAAACGTCTGATTAAAAGTAAATTGAGTTCTATCAGCAAAGGAAAAATTAGCACCGATTACCGCATGCGTTTTCCGAAAATCTCTAAAAAAAGAGTTTAAAAACAACCTTATGAGTTTAGAAAAAATACTGGCAATTTCAAAAAAACCGGGATTGTATAAATTAATCAATCCAAGCCGTGGCGGTTATGTTGTACAATCTATGATAGACAACAAAAAGCATTTCGTAAAGATGGATAGAAGCTTGAGTTTGTTAAGCGAAATATCCATTTACACTCTTGAAGAAGAAGTGCCTTTGTTGGAAGTTTTTAAAAAGATTTTCACAAAAGAGCAGGGCAAAGTAACTTCAGTGAGTCCAAAAGCCCCCAAAGATGAGCTAGAGTCTTATTTTTTTTCGGTTTTACCAGACTTTGATGAAGACCGTGTTTATTCAAGTGATATTAAAAAAATTCTTGCCTGGTACAATCTGCTCTTGAAAGACGGCTTTGATTTTAAACAGCCAGTCACAAATTCTAAGAATTAATAGTTCTGAGCAACAAATTTATATTGTTTATATGTGGCGCGCTTACACAAAAGAATTTAGATACAATTGGCACTTAGCAGCCCCTGTGATATTGGGAATGTTAGGGCATGTTCTTGTAGGTCTTGTCGACAACATTATGGTAGGGCAGTTGGGCGCAGCAGAGTTGGCTGCAGTATCTCTTGGGAATAGTTTTTTCTTTGTGGCTATGGCCCTTGGTATTGGATTTTCAACGGCAATCACACCTTTAATGGCAGAATCACATTCTGAGCAAAACTTTGACAGTGGTAAATCAGCTTTAAAGCATGGTTTTCTACTTTGCTCCGCGATTGCTTTGGTTCTTTTTGTATTGATTTTACTTGCAAAGCCCCTAATGTACAGCATGGACCAACCTGAGGAAGTGGTGATACTTGCAATTCCTTATCTTGATGTTATAGCTGTTTCATTAATTCCACTTATTATTTTCCAAGCTCTGAAACAATTTAGCGATGGTTTATCGCTCACAAGATATCCCATGTATGTGACGATTATCGCCAATATCATCAACGTTTTTTTTAATTATGTATTAATTTTTGGAAAATGGGGTTTTCCACAAATGGGAGTTGTTGGTGCTGGTGTGGGGACGCTTATTTCACGTTTTATCATGCTTTTATTAATGTGGTTTTTCTTAAAAAACCTCGATAAAACAAAATCCTATTTAACAGGGCTTAAACTCACGTTGTTGGAAAATGCGATGCTAAAAAAAATCATCAATTTAGGTTTGCCCAGTGCCTTACAAATGTTTTTTGAAATTGGAGTCTTTACAGCGGCTATTTGGCTGAGTGGAACATTGGGTAAAAATTCTCAGGCTGCCAATCAAATTGCATTAAACTTGTCCTCAATGACCTATATGATTGCCGTTGGACTCGGGGTTGCAGCGACCATTCGAGTTGGCAATCAAAAAGGACTAAAACGTCCTATTGAACTCCGAAGAATTGCAAAATCAATTTTTCTAATGGGTCTTATCTTTGCAGCTGTATTTGCTGTACTATTTTTGGCTTTTCACGAGGCATTACCCACTTTTTATTTAGATGTAGATGATCTTATTAACTTCAAGGACAACAATGAAGTCGTTGTCATCGCATCCCAACTGCTTATTATTGCTGCTTTATTTCAAATTAGTGACAGTACTCAAGTGGTATTCTTAGGGGCGCTTAGAGGTCTTCAGGACGTTAAAATACCCACATTAATAACATTTATTTCATATTGGATTGTAGGTTTCCCATTGTGCTATTATCTTGGTAGTGAGGCCATCTATGGAAGTGCAGGGATTTGGATGGGTTTACTGGCGGGGCTTACGACT
>NZDM01000023.1 GCA_002690085.1 Flavobacteriaceae bacterium | reverse complement strand
CGACGATTGGCTTTCTATGTACATCAATTCAATTGCGGAATCTTTTGACCCCCATACATTTTACTTTGCCCCTCAAGACAAGGAGCGCTTTGATGCTTCTATGTCTGGAAAATACGAAGGTATTGGTGCACGTTTGCAAAAGAAAATGAATGAAATTACCATTACAGAACTTATTTCTGGTGGCTCCGCTTGGCGCCAAAATAAATTACAGGTAGGGGACATCATTTTAAAGGTACGACAAGAAGACGAAGAAGAATCGGTGAGTGTAGTTGGTATGCGCTTGGACGATGCAGTCAAACTCATTAAAGGCCCAAAGGGAACCAATGTCATTCTTACGCTCAAACGTGTGGATGGTAGCATTGAAGATTTGAGGATTCCAAGAGATGAAATTGAATTGGAGGAAACCTATGCCAAGTCCAGTATTGTCAAGAAAGACAACTATGAATTTGGCGTTATCAACCTTCCGAAATTTTACATTGATTTTAAAGATAAAGACAGCCGTAACGCGACCACAGATGTCAAGAAAGAAATCCATCGCTTAAAAGCTGAAGGCATGGACGGATTGGTTTTAGACCTTAGAAACAATGGCGGTGGGTCCTTGAAAACAGTGGTTGACATCGGTGGCTTATTTATCAAAGAAGGACCTATTGTTCAAGTGCGGTCTACAGGCGAAGACCGTGAAGTGCTAAGTGACCGCGATAAAAGTGTTGATTGGGACGGGCCACTTGTTATTTTGGTCAATGAGTTTTCGGCCTCTGCCTCGGAAATATTAGCCGCTGCCATGCAAGATTACAAGCGTGCCATCATTATTGGGAGTAAACAAACCTACGGAAAGGGTACTGTTCAGAATGTCATAGATCTTAACAGAATGGTTAAAAACAACAAGTCCGGAGATATGGGAGCATTTAAATTTACCACCCAAAAATACTACCGCATTAACGGTGGATCCACCCAATTAGAAGGGGTTAAAAGTGATGTGGTCGTTCCAAACCGCTACACTTATGTTGACATGGGTGAAAGGGACCAAGACAATCCCTTGCCATGGGATGAAATTCAACCTGCAAACTACACGCTTTGGGAAAGTTCAATTGATTACCAGACCATGATTGATCGCAGCAGGGCACGCATGGATAGCAGTCCAGAAATGAAACTGATTGATGATAATGCCCAATGGATTAAAAAGGTGCAATCTAAAGATTTATACAGCCTAAAGTACGATGTTTACGTTACAGATTTAAAGCTTAATGAAAAGGAATCCAAGCGTTTTGAATCGCTAAAAGATTACCAATCTGGCCTGAGTTTTGAATCCTTGCCTTATGAATTGCCCTTAATGGAAAACGATTCTGTGTTCAAGAAAAACAGAGAACGTTGGCACGAAACCTTACAGAAAGACATCTACATGGAAGAGGCGCTCAATGTCCTAACAGATTTAACCCTGAATCCTAAGCGCGATGCCCTCACAATTTTAAAAGAATAATTGCATTTTATGTCAGGACTTACGGCATCTGCATTCAAAAAATTCAAACAAAATTATTTTGGGATTGCCAGTTTATGCTTTGTCATTTTCGTTGGTTTCATGGCTATATTCGCTTATGTCTTTGCACCTGATGACTCTCAATATGCCAATCAAATGCATTTGAGTATTCATTCCAAGCCTCCAGGTTTTGAGGTTTCAATGCTNATACAACCTAACGCGTCACCNAATNCTCAAAGTTTGATTGATAANCTCTTTTTTGGTGATAAATATCCAGCTAGAGAGGTTCCAATTTTAAGTTACCAAATANAACAGCAAAAGCTCAGCTACCAACCCTATAATTCAACAGGCTTGGAAGGCTTGGAAAAAGTCATTGATCTTGNNNNATNTCCNAAGGTTCATNTAGAAAANAANAAGTTTTATTTAGGAACAGANAAATTTGGCCGTGATCTTTTAAGTCGCATCTTAGTGGGGGCGAGAATTTCGTTTTTTATAGGGTTTATTGCCGTNTCTATTTCACTACTACTNGGGCTTTTATTGGGNAGTCTTGCGGGNTATTATGGCGGACGCATTGATNCCATGATCATGTGGCTCATAAATGTCACTTGGTCCATTCCTACACTTTTATTGGTGATTGCAATCACCCTGGCATTAGGAAAAGGCTTTTGGCAAGTATTTATTGCCGTTGGATTGACCATGTGGGTAGAAGTCGCTCGTGTGGTGCGTGGCGAAGTTATGAGTGTAAAAGAACAACAGTACATCACTGCCGCTCGTGCTTTGGGTTTTTCAGACTTTAGAATCATCTTCAAACACATACTTCCCAATATCATGGCGCCAGTCATTGTAATATCAGCGGCTAACTTTGCCGCCGCAATCTTGATAGAAAGTGGACTCAGTTTTTTGGGCATTGGTGCACAGCCCCCAATGTCTAGTTGGGGTGCCATGATCAAAGCCCATTACAATACGATTATTTTAGGGAAACCTTTTTTGGCACTCATTCCTGGATTTTGCATCATGGCGTTAGTGATGGCTTTTATGCTGATAGGAAATGCCCTTCGGGATGCCTTGGATATTAAAACTTGAGAAATTAGTTGTCTTGTGGCGGATATTTTTCTAGGATTGCAGCTACAAATTCTACAATACGGGCTTCTTTTTTATCCATTCGGCTGCTGAGGTAGCCCTCGCCCATACCTTGCCAAACCAATTCTTTTTTATTGGCATCAATCAAGTCGATGTAAAGTGTACCGCTAGATGAATTTGAGACACTGGTTTGATTCCAACCCATCATTGGGCCCCAGCCCCAGCCCCAGTTCATGCCCCAACCATACATACCGAAGTTTTGGTTGTAAACATTCACTTCTTGACGTTCTTTTGTGAAAATATTGATCAATAGATCCGGAGTTTCGGATTTTACAAATCCTTTGGCCAGCATTTCGCTTTCTACGGCTCTTAAAATCCTTCGTTTGTCTAAATCACTAATTTTTGCCTTGTCGATACCATCATTAAAAAACGCAAAACTTTTATAGGTGTCAAAACTCACGGCGCGATCGTAATCTGCAGCCACTCGGACCGATTCGCAAGAAGTCATTGAGAAAACAATGACAGTGATAAGTATTAAATAATGTTTCATAACGATTTTTTTAAGATTTAAATAGCATCCAATAGGGAGTCATCGACATTGTTTGGGAGGGTTACTTTCAAATCTGGCTCATTTTCCATGGCTCTTTTGATAGCAAAAACAGCCCCTTTATTTCTGGCCCAATTGCGTCTTGCAATCCCATTGTTAACGTCCCAAAACAGCATTGACTTTAACTTTCTATCAGCTTCTTTAGAACCATCAAGAACCATACCAAACCCACCGTTGATGACTTCTCCCCAGCCAACACCACCACCATTGTGTATGCTCACCCAAGTAGCCCCTCGGAAACTGTCTCCAATTACATTTTGAATGGCCATGTCTGCCGTAAATTTAGAGCCGTCGTAAATATTGCTTGTTTCTCTGTATGGTGAATCTGTTCCAGAAACATCGTGGTGGTCGCGCCCCAAAATAATCGGCCCTATTTGCGCCGCTGCAATGGCCTTGTTAAAAGCTGCTGCAATTTTCATTCTTCCCTCTGCATCGGCATATAAAATACGGGCTTGTGAGCCCACAACCAACTGGTTTTTTTGCGCACCTTTGATCCACTGGATATTGTCTTGCATTTGTTGTTGAACTTTGTTCGGCGCATCGGCTATGATTTTTTCTAAAACGGCGCAAGCAATGGCATCTGTTTTGGCTAGGTCTTCTTTAGAACCACTCGCGCAGACCCAACGAAAAGGGCCAAATCCGTAGTCAAAACACATAGGACCCATGATGTCTTGCACATAACTGGGGTAAATAAAATCTTCACTATTGTTTTGTAGAATATCGGCGCCTGCACGAGAGGCTTCTAAAAGAAATGCATTTCCGTAATCAAAGAAATAGGTACCTCTATCCGTATGTTTCTTAATGATTTTCGCATGGCGAACCAAGCTTTGCTTTACCATCTTCTTAAACTTTTCTGGAGCATTCCGCATCATTTCATTTGAAGCCTCAAGGGACTGTCCAGCAGGATAGTAACCGCCAGCCCAAGGGTTATGTAATGAGGTTTGATCGCTTCCTAACTCTACAAAAATATCAGCTTCATAAAATGCTTCCCATACGTCGATCACATTGCCCTGATAGGCAATTGAAAGCACTTCTTCATTTTCTTTTGCCTTTTTTACACGCTCGACAAGGGCTTCAATGGTTTTAATAACTTCATCCACCCATCCTTGGGCATAGCGTGTTTGTGTCGCTTTTGCATTGACTTCTGCGCAAACTGTGATACATCCCGCAATGGTACCGGCCTTGGGTTGTGCACCACTCATACCACCCAATCCGGCAGTTAAGAAAATATGACCTTTTGGGTTTTTGTTTATTTTTCGAAAGGCATTCAAAACAGTAATGGTTGTTCCGTGTACGATACCTTGAGGACCAATGTACATATAACTCCCAGCTGTCATCTGTCCAAATTGGGTCACGCCTAAGGCATTATACTTTTCCCAATCATCTGGTTTTGAATAATTTGGAATCATCATCCCATTGGTGACTACCACTCTTGGCGCGTCTTTATGAGATGGGAAAAGGCCCATGGGATGTCCAGAATACATTACCAAGGTTTGCTGGTCATTCATTTCAGATAAATACTGCATGGTCAGTCGGTACTGTGCCCAATTGGAAAACACCCCACCATTACCTCCATAGGTAATAAGTTCGTGTGGGTGCTGGGCAACCGCATCGTCCAAGTTGTTTTGTATCATAAGCATTATGGCGGCTGCTTGTTGGCTCTTGGCTGGGTAGGCTTCTAAAGGGCGGGCCTATATTTTGTGGTCAGGGCGAAATCGGTACATATAAATGCGTCCGAATTGGTCCAATTCATTTTTAAATTCTTTGATAAGTGCATTGTGAAAATTTTTATCAAAATACCGGAGTGCATTTCTTAAAGCTAACTTTTCTTCTTCCTTGTTCAGTATTGCTTTTCTTTTTGGCGCGTGGTTGTAACTCTGGTCGTAAGGTTTTAAAGGGGGGAGTACGTTTGGAATTCCTTCTTTAATTTCATCCTGAAAGGTTTTAATTTTTGGCTCCATAAGAACTAATTTTCGGTATTTTCATTTGCATTGTAACCATAAGTACCGTGCGAACAATGGTTTTTACAACAGTATTCGCATTTTAATTGTATTACATGGTAAACGGAAACTCTATGGTGTTGTGTAAAAATCGCCGTTTCTCTTGGGGTGTTGGGTTTCACTAAAACAAATATAAAGTAATTTCTAGACAAAAAATACAACTCTAAATAAGGTCTGTATCGCTATAGGTTTTTTATTTTTACAATTCTAAAACCATATTGAGTTATATATGCTAGAATTCAATTCTGTTGAAAATATTAAGTTGACCTCTCAGATTTTTTTAAAGCCTGAATATGCAATTCACCCAACGGTTTCAGGGAATAAAATCAGGAAACTTAAATACAATCTTGACAAATTTAAAAAAGAGAATTATGAGGGTATTTTGACTTTTGGTGGTGCCTTTTCAAACCATATTGCTGCAACGGCTGCTGCCGGATATACACTGGGTATTCCTACCATTGGTGTCATTAGAGGCATGGAAGTTTCTACCAAAATTGGATCTAACCCAACTTTGAGTTATGTTCAAAAATGTGGTATGAAACTGGAATTTATAAGCCGCACTGAATACAAGCTTAAAACCGAAAAATCTTATCTTGCTTCACTGGAAAGTAAATACCCCAATTATTACATCATTCCCGAAGGAGGAACCAACCACTTAGCCGTTAAGGGCTGTGGGGAGATTCTAACGGATGAAGACCGACAATTTGCTGTCATTTGTTGTGCTGTAGGAACCGGAGGAACGCTGTCAGGTATAATTAATTCCAGTCTGCCCCATCAAAAAATAATTGGATTTCCAGCTCTAAAAGGGGCTTTTTTAAAGCAAGATATTTGTAAATTTGCAAAGCAGTCCAATTGGGATTTATGTCAGGTCTATCATTTTGGAGGCTATGCTAAAGTGGATTTGAATTTGATTGAATTTATCAACCGTTTTGAGCGCGAATTTAAAATTCCATTGGATCCCATTTACACTGGAAAAATGCTATTTGGTGTTTTTGATATGATGGATAAAGGCATGTTTTCAAAGTCTCAAAAGGTTTTAGCAATCCACACCGGTGGGTTACAAGGGATTGAAGGGATGAATCAAAAGTTGCGAAAAAATAATTTAGATTTGATGGTATGAAAAGAATCATCGTATTGATTTTAATAGGCTTTGTTTTATCCAGTTGTGGGGCCAGAAAAAGGGCAAACCAAAAGGGTAAGGATGGTGGGAAGATTTCCATTCCAAATTCTGAAATCCCTGAGACACCCTCAACGGTGATCAAACCGTCCTATAATACAACAGAACAATACATTGCTTTTTTTAAAGCAGAAGCCATTCATGAAATGAAATTGTATGGCATTCCTGCTAGTATAACTTTAGCACAAGGGATTTTGGAGTCTGGTTCTGGAAAAGGCCGTTTGGCAAGGGAGGCCAATAATCATTTCGGGATCAAATGCCACAATTGGAAAGGCGCTCGTATTTATCACGATGACGATCGCAAACAGGAATGTTTTAGAAAGTATGATGACCCAAATCAATCCTACAGGGATCATTCTTTGTTTTTAGTTGACAGAAAGCGTTATGCAAACTTGTTTAAACACAAACCTACAGATTATAAAGCCTGGGCCAAAGGGCTTAAAAAAGCAGGATATGCCACGGACCCAAAATACCCTCAAAAGTTAATTCAACTGATTGAGCGTTACAAATTACACCGCTATGATATTTTCGACAAGAAAAAAAGACAAAAAAAGATAACTGAAGCATCTGCTGAGCTTTCCACATATTACACCGTCCAAAAAGGGGATACATTGTATTCAATTTCAAAACGCTACAACACCACCGTTACGCATTTAAAATCTTTAAACAACCTAAAGTCCAATAAATTAAGCATCGGACAATCGCTTATCTTGACTTCAAACTAAATCTCATGAAATACCAACGAAGCAGTCAGTTATTTAAACAAGCGCAAGCCGTTATTCCTGGTGGCGTAAACTCTCCTGTAAGAGCTTTTAAAGCTGTCGGTGGTACGCCTATTTTTGTTGACAAAGCTGAAGGTGCTTATCTTTACGATGTCGATGGTAATCGATTGATTGATTATATAAACTCATGGGGCCCCATGATATTGGGACATGCTTATAAGCCCGTAGTGGATGCAGTTATTGAAAAAGCCAAGAAAGGAACTTCTTTTGGAATGCCTACTGCCATCGAAACCAAGATTGCAGAGCTAGCCATCTCAATGGTCCCCAATATTGATAAAATTCGATTTGTAAATTCTGGAACAGAAGCTTGTATGAGCGCTGTTCGATTGGCAAGGGGTTACTCCGGCAGAGAAAAGATCATTAAATTTTCCGGTTGTTACCACGGTCATTCCGATTCATTTTTGATTCAAGCGGGTAGTGGTGCGGTCACTTTTGGAAGCCCAAATAGTCCGGGTGTGACCCAGGGGACCGCGAAAGATACGCTCTTAGCACCCTACAATAATTTGGAGTCCGTAAAAGAGATTTTCCAGGCGAATCCAGGTGAAATTGCAGCCATCATTGTGGAGCCGGTCGCAGGCAATATGGGATGTATTCCACCAGTGTCAGGGTTTTTAGAGGGCTTAAGGGCTTTGTGTGACACCCATGATACGGTTCTTATTTTTGACGAAGTCATGACTGGTTTTCGGCTCGATAAAGGCGGGGTTCAGTCCTTGTACGGAATTTGTGCCGATATTGTATGTTTTGGTAAAGTTATTGGCGGAGGTTTACCTGTTGGTGCATTTGCAGCAAGTGGTGAAATTATGAAGCATTTAGCGCCCGAAGGACCTGTATATCAAGCGGGAACTTTGAGCGGAAATCCTTTGGCCATGGCAGCAGGCCATGCGTTATTGACGGCTTTAAATTCTGATGACGATGTTTATCAAAGGTTGGCCATGAAAACAAATTATTTACATCAAGGAATTTCAAAAGCATTAAAATCCCATCACATTCCTCATAGCATCAACAGCGTAGGTTCCATGATTTCGGTTCATTTTTCAGAAGCGCCTGTAACAGACTTTAAAACGGCCGCACTTGGAAACAACAAGCGGTTCAAACAGTTTTTTCATGGCATGCTGAATGCTGGAATTTATATTGCTCCTAGTGCCTTTGAAAGCTGGTTCATTACAGATGCCTTGTCTTATGAAGACTTAGATTTTACAATTGCAGCAGTTGAAACTGTTGCGAGTTCGCTTTGATTTAAGGATCTAATTCAAGTCTTATTTTGGTTTGGAGGGGAGTGATTTGGGATCTATCCTTACTCAAACATATAAAAAAAGCGGTTGTATTTAACAACCGCTCTTAATTTTTGTTGAAATATGTGAACTACACTTCTGCAGATTTTACTGTTTTTATGATACGTGCTGCAATTTTGTAAGGATCTCCGTTAGAAGCAGGACGCCTGTCTTCTAGCCATCCTTTCCATCCTTTTTCTACTGTGATTATTGGAATTCTTATGGATGCACCACGGTCTGAAATTCCATAAGAAAAATCATTAATTGATGCTGTTTCGTGCAATCCGGTCAAACGCTGGTCGTTAAATTCTCCATAAACAGCGATGTGCTCTTTAACAACTGGTCTAAATGACTCACAAATTTTCTCATATACTTCTTGAGAACCACAAGTTCTGAGTGTTGTGTTAGAGAAGTTGGCATGCATTCCGGACCCATTCCAATCCATATCTTTACCAAGTGGCTTTGGGTGGTATTCAATATAATAACCATATTTCTCACTCAAACGATCGAGGAGGTATCGTGCTACCCAAATTTCGTCACCTGCTTTTTGAGCACCTTTGGCAAATAATTGGAACTCCCATTGTCCCGAAGCTACTTCTTGGTTTATGCCTTCAAAGTTTAGTCCAGCATCAATACATAAATTCGCATGTTCTTCAACAAGCTGTCTGCCATGTGTATTTTTTCCACCAACAGAGCAGTAGTACATTCCTTGTGGTGCCGGATAACCACCAACAGGGAATCCTAGAGGAAGCTGTGTTTTGGTATCCATTAAAAAATATTCTTGTTCAAATCCAAACCAGAAATCATCATCTTCATCATCAATCGTAGCTCTTCCATTCGATTCATGCGGCGTACCATCGGCGTTTAAAACTTCGGTCATTACTAAATACCCATCTCTTCTTGCTGGATCTGGATAAATAGCTACAGGTTTAAGTAAACAATCAGAAGATCCACCTTCAGCTTGTTTCGTAGATGACCCATCAAAAGACCAAATAGGGCAATCTTCTAGTTTTCCACTAAAATTTTCTTCAACTTTGGTTTTACTTCTCATATTTTGAGTTGGGGAGTACCCATCTAACCAAATGTATTCTAATTTTGATTTTGACATAATTTTGTAATTAATTTAATTAATAATAATGATGTTATCAAATATAATAATAAGGTATTTATGCTCATAAAATTGGGGTTTATTTTATTAACAAGTAGATTTTTTTTGTTTATACCCTATTTTTTTGGGGGTCAAATGGAATTATTCATTAAATATAATATTGTATATCAATTAATTGTTAATAAAATCTCTTCAACCAACAAAATCTATACTGCTTTAATTTTAAATTTGTTATAAACTTAAAAACTTCTAATAATGTCTACTTTAAGATTTGATGCGCTTAAGGCATCTATGAACAGGGCTCCACAAAAAGTAAATGAAGAACCAATGCGTTCTTCAATTTATGGTGCCAATGTATTTCAACTTTCAGTAATGCAGACTTATTTACCCAAAGCAACTTTTAAAAATTTGCTGACTGCCATTGATAAAAACCAAACAATCGATCGGGATATTGCCGATCAAATAGCTGTGGCGATGAAAGAATGGGCAAGCTCAAAAGGGGCTACACATTATACCCATTGGTTTCAGCCCTTGACCGGGGCAACAGCCGAAAAACATGATGCTTTTTTTGAAACGTCTGATGGACGTCATGGTATTGAACACTTTGACGGCAATCAATTGGTGCAACAAGAACCTGATGCCTCTTCTTTTCCAAATGGCGGGATACGCAATACTTTTGAAGCACGGGGTTACACAGCTTGGGACCCAACATCACCAGCCTTTATTTTTGGTTCAACACTTTGTATCCCCACTGTTTTTGTGGCCTATACCGGTGAAGCTTTAGATTATAAAACACCTTTACTAAGGGCTTTGCAAGCAGTTGATACAGCTGCCACCGCAGTGGCCCGCTATTTTGATAAAAATGTAAAAAAAGTATCGGCATCTTTAGGATGGGAGCAAGAATACTTTTTAATTGATAAATCTTTAGCTGCAGCAAGACCGGATTTGGAACTTACAGGCCGTACGTTACTAGGCCATTCCTCGGCCAAAGGACAGCAACTTGACGACCACTATTTCGGAACAATTCCAACAAGGGCACTTAATTTTATGCGCGATTTAGAAAATGAGTCTATTTTGTTGGGAATACCTGTAAAAACACGACACAATGAAGTAGCTCCCAATCAATTTGAGTTGGCTCCAATATACGAAGAAGCCAATTTAGCAGTAGATCACAATTCATTATTAATGGATCTAATGAAAAAAGTGGCGGAACGCCATCATTTCAAAGTCTTATTTCACGAAAAGCCTTTTGCTGGAGTTAACGGTTCAGGTAAACACAACAATTGGAGCTTGTCTACCGATACGGGAGTAAATCTTTTAGCGCCTGGAAAAACACCGATGAGTAATTTACAGTTTTTAACCTTTTTCATAAATACTATTAAAGCGGTTCATGACAATGAAGAACTTCTAAGAGCATCTATTGCTTCTGCAAGCAACGACCACAGGTTGGGAGCCAATGAAGCACCTCCGGCTATAATGTCTGTTTTTATTGGTGCGCAACTCACCAAAGTATTAGGTGAACTTGAAAGCGTTACAAAAGGTAAGTTATCTCCTGAAGAAAAAACCGATTTAAAGCTTAATGTGGTTGGTAAAATACCGGAGATTTTATTGGATAATACCGACCGGAATCGCACATCCCCTTTTGCATTCACAGGCAATAAATTCGAATTTAGAGCTGTTGGATCAACAGCTAATTGCGCCAATCCAATGACGGTTTTAAATTCAATTATAGCACAACAACTCATTCAATTCAAAAAAGAGGCGGATGCACTTATTGATAAAAAAGGACTTAAAAAAGATGAAGCTATTTTTAATGTATTAAGAGAGTATATTAAAAAATCAAAGGCTATTCTTTTTGAAGGCAATGGCTATGGTGAATCTTGGCAAAAAGAGGCCAAAAAGAGAGGCTTGAGCAACAATAAAAATACACCCGCTGCCCTAAAGGTGAAAATTGCCCCTCAGACTATTGCACTCTATAAAGGATTGGAGGTGATGAATCCAACGGAAATTGAAGCGCGATATGAGATTGAGGTAGAAGACTACATTCACAGAATTCAAATCGAAGGCAGAGTTTTAGGGGATATTGCTAGGAATCATGTCATTCCAACTGCTGTGAAATATCAAAATATATTGATTCACAATGTCAGAGGGTTGAAAGACATCTACGGCAAAGATTACAAAAAGCACGCTAGTGAACAATTGATGTTAATTGCAGATATTTCAAAATATATTAAAGCTATAAATTCCGGAGTTACCTCCATGATCAACCAAAGAAAGAAAGCCAATGTGATTTCAAAATCTATTGAAAAAGCAGAAGCTTATTGCNACAAAATCAAACCTATGTTTGACGAAATTCGCTATGGATGTGATAAGCTNGAATTATTGATTGANGATGAGCTTTGGCCGTTNCCAAAATANAGAGAACTTCTTTTTACAAGATAAACTTNNAAAAACGCTCAAGTTAATTGGGCGTTTTTAATTTAAATAAACAAATACTTTATTAGATTTGTAATTCATAAAAAGCCATGACTCAAGAGACAAGCCAACGTTATGCCCAACGCGGAGTATCAGCATCCAAATCAGATGTTCACAACGCTATTAAAAACATTGACAAGGGTTTGTTTCCAAAGGCCTTTTGTAAGATTGTACCTGATTTTCTTACTAATGACCCAGATTATTGTTTGGTAATGCATGCCGATGGGGCAGGGACTAAGAGTTCTTTGGCTTATGCCTATTGGAAAGAGACCGGCGACGTATCTGTATGGAAGGGCATTGCTCAAGATGCTCTTATCATGAATATTGATGATTTGATTTGTGTGGGTGCCATTGATCACATTATGTTGTCTTCAACCATTGGACGCAATAAACATTTGATTCCAGGAGAAGTGTTATCCGCAATAATTAACGGCACGGA
This sequence comes from Flavobacteriaceae bacterium, assembly GCA_002690085.1. Lineage (GTDB taxonomy): Bacteria > Bacteroidota > Bacteroidia > Flavobacteriales > Flavobacteriaceae > UBA3537. Next base: position 6,858 of record NZDM01000023.1, on the reverse strand, counting down.
AGCGCTCATACAGGATTTAAAAACACACGGTATCACCATCCACTCTACAGGCGGGGAAACAGCTGATGTTGGTGATTTTGGTGCGCACCATAATTGTGGATTCCACAGTCACGGCAAGACTGAAGCGCAGCGAGGTCATTGACAATGCCAATATCAAGGCAGGAGATGTGATTGTAGGTTTGGCATCATATGGTCAAGCAAGCTATGAAAAAGAATACAATGGTGGTATGGGTAGCAACGGCTTAACTTCTGCTAGACACGATGTTTTTAGTAAAGACATTGCCCGTAAATTTCCTGAAACTTTCGACCCAGGACTTCCTGAAAATCTTGTTTACTCTGGAGTTGTTGAACTGACACAATCCATAGAAAACAGTCCATTAAATGCAGGCAAACTGGTGCTTTCTCCCACACGAACTTACGCGCCGATTATCAAAGAAATTTTGTCAAAATATGACGCAAATACGATTCATGGAATGGTACATTGCAGCGGCGGTGCGCAAACAAAAATTTTGAATTTTATTGATGATTTACACATTGTAAAAAATAATATGTTTACTGTGCCACCACTTTTTAAATTGATACAAGAACAATCCAAGACCGATTGGAAAGAAATGTACCAAGTTTTCAACTGTGGTCATCGCTTAGAATTGTATGTAGCCAAAGAAGTTGCAGATTCTCTTATTGCAATTGCTTCAAAATTTAATGTCGAGGCACAGATTATTGGTCGTGTCGAAGCCTCTCGAGAGAAAAAATTAACCATTAAGAGTGAATACGGTACGTTTGAGTATTAACGTTTGGCTTTCATTCATCTCAAAAATTGTATTTTTGCAAACGATTTGTAGGTATTTATGTTAGAAAAAATTGAAATTATAAAGCAACGTTTTGATGAGGTTAGTGACTTGATTATTCAGCCGGATATCATTTCAGATCAAAAGCGCTATATTAAAATTAGCAAAGAATACAAGGATCTGAAAAAAATTCTAGACCGTGGTCAGCTTTATAAAACGCTCATGTCTAACATAGAAGAAGCCCAAGAAATCATTGCGGATGGTTCAGATTCTGAAATGGTTGAAATGGCTAAAATTGAGCTTGAAGAAGCCAAGGTTCAACTTCCTAAATTGGAAGAAGAAATTAAAGTTCTATTAATTCCTAAAGATCCCGAAGACGCCAAGAATATAGTAGTTGAAGTCCGTGCNGGAACTGGTGGGGATGAAGCTAGTATCTTTGCAGGAGACNTACATAGAATGTACACAAAATATTGTGAATCTAAAGGNTGGAAAGTTGAGGTTGTGGANTTCAATGAAGGNACNTCTGGGGGTTATAAAGAAATAATTTTTGAAGTTTCNGGTACAGACGTTTATGGNACCATGAAGTTTGAAGCNGGTGTACACCGTGTTCAGCGCGTACCNCAAACAGAAACNCAAGGCAGAGTTCACACCAGNGCAGCCTCAGTCATCGTATTACCTGAAGCAGAAGAGTTTGANCTTGAGCTTGATATGTCTGAAGTTAGGATTGAACGAACAACNTCCACAGGACCTGGTGGACAATCGGTCAATACGACTTATTCAGCGATTAANCTTCACCATGAGCCAACAGGCATGATTGTCAGTTGTCAAGATCAAAAATCATCACATAAAAATTTAGAAAAAGCATTGAAAGTTTTACGCTCTCGACTCTATGAGATGGAATTAGCAAAAAAACAAGCTGCGGATTCTGAAAAACGAAAAAGTATGGTTTCATCAGGAGACCGCAGTGCTAAAATTAGAACGTACAATTACCCTCAAGGACGCGTAACAGACCACCGCATTGGACTGACGCTTTACGATTTATCAAACATTATAAACGGCGACATTCAAAAGGTCATTGATGAACTCATGCTTGCTGAAAATACCGAAAAACTCAAATCTAATTCAGATGTAATTTGAAGTCTATGAAAGTTGAAAGTATCGTATCGGAAATTAGAAAAAAACAATCTTTTCTTTGCATTGGATTAGATGTAGACCTGTCCAAAATACCGCCTCATCTTTTAAAGACATCTTCGCCTATTTTTGAATTTAATAAGGCCATTATTGATGCAACGCATCACCTTTGCGTTGCCTATAAACCCAACATTGCTTTTTACGAGGCTTATGGTCAAGACGGTTGGAAAGCATTGAAACAAACCATTGATTATTTAAATGATAATTACCCTGAAATTTTCACCATTGCCGATGCCAAACGTGGCGATATTGGCAATACAAGTCGGATGTATGCCAAGGCTTTTTTTGAAGATTTAGGTTTTGATAGTATTACGGTGTCTCCATACATGGGTAGCGATTCTGTTGAGCCTTTTTTAGAATTTAATGAGAAGCACACCATTCTCCTCGCGCTGACATCCAACAAGGGTGCATTCGATTTCCAAACCAAAGAAAACACTAATGCTCTTTTGTTTGAATCTATTCTAGATACTTCTAAAACATGGAAAAACTCAAAACAATTGATGTATGTGGTAGGGGCCACAAAAGCAGCCTATTTTAAAAAAATCCGAGACATTGTTCCTAATAGTTTTTTGCTAATTCCGGGCATTGGGGCTCAAGGTGGTAGTTTAGAAGACGTTTGTAAGTATGGATTAAATACTGAAGTGGGTCTTTTGGTCAATTCTTCAAGGGCTATAATCTATGCATCTAACGATACAGACTTTGCTGCCCAAGCTAGCAATAAAGCAAAAGCGATGCAACAACAAATGCAAGTAATTCTTTCTACTACTTAGTTTTTTAAAAGTTAATTTTAGAAACAAATTTGGTAAATATTTAAACTTTATAGGGTAAGCATCCAATATTTGTGAAGGCGTTTAAATTTTTTCAGTTCTATTCTTAATATTTGTATGAAGTTTTTACCATCACTGTTGCATTGCTCCAAACGTTTGCAGTTTTGCATCAGACGATAGGTTAACCATCGCAGTGTACGTGCATGCATGTATTTTTTATCGGGAACTAAAGTGCGCTCCGCTTTAATTATTTCTTCAGAAAGGCAAATGGACTGTTGAACGATATCTCCTGAAAAATAAATATTGGGATCTTCAGATCCATTTGCACTCAGTGGAGCAAGGTCATTCATTAAATAAGCAGAAATAGCTTTTGAAAGCTTTCCAATATCTTGTGCCTTTTTGTGTAGACTACTGTAAAATTCTGCGTTTTTAGAATGCATTTTTTTAACCATTTGTTTATACAAAGTTAAATCGCAAAAGCTTTAGTTGTATTTAATTATTAAATTATAATTGTCTTATATATTTAATTTTTTATTAATTTTGATTAATTACCTTAAAAATGAAACTAGATAGCATACATACTAAAATTTTAGCAGAGCTTCAATCTAATGCAAGAATCTCCAACACCCAAATTGCAGCAGCAGTAGGAATTTCTTCTCCAGCCGTTGCAGAGCGCATAAAAAAAATGGAAGATTCGGCCGTTATTCTAGGCTATCATGCCAAGCTAAGCCCAAGGAAATTGGGCCACGGCATGAGGGCTTTAATTACCATTCGTGCTTTTATGGGACGGTTGCAACCTTTTTTACACAAAATAAATACCTACAAAGAAGTTGTTAATTGCTACAGGATAACAGGCAATGAAAATATTGTCATGGAGGTAGTTTTTACCGACCAACAACACTTGGAAAAATTTATTGATGAATTGATTACCTATGGCGAAACTAAAACACAAATCATTCTTTCAGATATTGTTTCTGGTCAACCTCTAAAACATGCCCAATTTTGAACCTAAACTTTAAATTAACAGCTGTGTTTTGTGTTTTTTTAGTCTTATTCAATTGTAAAGAGGGTAAACGTTTTTTGACCACCGAATCTGAATTTCAAACATCGTTAAATGCTCTTTTTAAAGATGCCTCCAGATCCCCCTTAAAGCCTGAAGACATAAAGACCTTTAAGGGCTTGTCATTTTTTCCTATTGATTCAAGTTTTGTCGTGATTTCAAAGTTAAAAAGAACAAATAACAGTGATTTTTTTCAAATGAAAACAAGCACCACTAGGCTGTCCAAAGAACGTGTTTTTGGCATTTTAAGCTTTACAATTAAGGGTTTAAATTATAACCTAAAGGTCTACCAAAGTGAAAGTTCTGTATTAGAATCAAGTGATTACCTGCTTCTACCTTATTTGGACGCCACCAATGGGATAACAACTTATGGAGGAGGCCGCTATTTAGATTTAAAGATACCTGAGGGGGACAGTATTTGGTTGGATTTCAATAAATCCTATAACCCTTATTGTGTTTACAACGAGCGTTATTCTTGTCCTATTGTTCCTAGAGAAAACCACCTACCAATCAAGGTTGATGCGGGAGTGATGTACAATTATAAAAATTAAATCTGCTTGGCTAAATACAGCCCAAGCATGACCGCCAATAATCCCAACAAAATAGATGTCGCGGTATACACACCGAATTGTAAATAGTCACCAGATTTCAAAAACAATTGGTTTTCAGCGGCAAAGGCTGAAAAGGTAGTAAAACCACCACAAAAGCCTGTTATCAATAAAATAGATTGATTTTCACTTAGGGTCTCAGTTTTGAGCCCATATCCCATAAATATTCCAATCAGAAAACAACCTAAAATATTGACAGTAAAAGTGCTCATTGGAAACGCACCGGGTGCTGTTTGAAATATTTTTCCAAATCCGTATCGAATAGCGCTCCCTAGGCCACCTCCTAAAAACACGAGTAAAGCATGTTTCATATCATTAAATTATTTTTTCAATGGACGCCCATTCATTGATAAGGACTTTATCATAATTAGTAATCACTAGCTACACGAAATTATAAATTTCTTTTGAATCGAAACTTCGAAGAAATTATTTTTTTGAAAACTAAATTACCCTATTGTTGCAAGCAAACTTTTTTATTCAATAAAATTATCTACTGCTAGTTTGTTTTTAAAACCTAAATAAAATCCAAATACGATTGTGTATAATTTACAGACAATTGATTAATAGCCTAGTAGAAATTTTATAGCTGCAATTCCAGAAATAAAGGCAATAAAAGTCAATAGAATCCAAAAAACCCCATTGTAATATTTTTTGTGTAAAACAGCATCTTTTTTGTAAGCTACAATGATGATAACAAAAAACACAATGGCGAAAATTATACCAAAAATTAGTTGTCCGCGACTGAACATATTTATGTATTTTTAGGTTCGTAAAACTACAAAAAAATTACTACCAATGAAAAACAAAATTGATGCTGTTAAAGCATTTCATGAAGCCTTTAAAATTGGATACAGAACCACCCCTAAAGCGGATTTAGGATTTACAAAGAACAAACTCCGGTTTGACTTAATGAAAGAAGAAAATGAGGAGTATTACGTAGCGGCTCAATCCAATGATTTGGTAGAAGTTGCTGATGCTCTTGGCGATATGCTTTACATTCTTTGTGGTACCATTATTGAACATGGGATGCAGCATAAAATAGAATCCGTTTTTAATGAAATTCAGCGCAGCAATATGAGTAAACTAGGAGCAGACGGAAGCCCCATATACAGGCCCGATGGTAAAGTGATGAAAGGGCCAAACTATTTCAAGCCAAATATCAAAGCCATCCTAGAGTCTTAATTAATTAACCTTGAATCGCCAGTTAAAAGGGTCCTCAGATTTATTAGTTTGAATGGAAGTAATGCGTTCTTTTAAACGAGAGGCAAATGTCTTTTCAAGCTTAGGTAATGCATAGTCTGTATCTTTATATCCATAGACAGCAATGGGCGAAATAACAGCGGCTGTACCAGTTCCGAACATTTCTTTAAGACTGCCATTATTTGAAGCCTCAATTAATTCTGATACAGTGAATTTTCGTACTTCTACTTTAATTCCTTCACTTTTTGCAATATCGATGATACTTTTTCGAGTCACCCCATCTAGAATTCGGTCGCTGGTTGGGCCGGTAATTAGTGTATCATTGATGCGAATAAAAATATTCATCGCTCCAGCTTCTTCAATATATTCATGGGTATTATCATCGGTCCAAATAACTTGATTATAACCTTTGTCAATAGCCAGCTGTGTTGGATAAAACTGCGCTGCATAATTCCCACCAGCTTTTGCAAATCCAACGCCTCCATTTGCAGAACGGGAGTACTTTTCTTCAATTAGCACTTTTACTTTTCCAGAAAAATAAGGTCCCGATGGTGCTGTTGCAATTAAAAAACGATATGCATCGGCCGGAGAAGCATGGAAGCCTTCACCAGTCGCAAAAATTATAGGGCGAATGTAAAGTGAGCTGCCTTCTTTTGTCGGAATCCAAACATTGTCAAGTTTTAAAAGGGCTTTCAAGCCATTGAAGAAAACAGGTTCCGGTACTTCTGGGATGGCCAAGCGTTTGGCGGATTTATTAAGGCGTTTAAAGTTTTCATTTGGGCGAAATAGCCAAGTATTTAAGTCTTTGTCTTTATAAGCCTTCATGCCCTCAAAAATGGATTGACCATAGTGAAAAATCTTAGATGATGGCATGAGCGATATAGGCTGGAAGGGTACAATTTCTGGAGCGCCCCAATTGCCATTCTTGTAATCACAAATCAACATATGGTCTGAAAAAGTTTTACCAAACCCCAAGTTATTAAAATCAACACTTTTTAATTTAGAATGTTGTATAGTTGTTATTTTTAAAGTCTCCATTGTTTGGTGTTCAAATTGATCTCAGCAAATCTACTAAATTCATAACTTATTTATACAAGGCATCCGCAAAAAGTTATTATATTTAAACACATAATTTTTAAAAAATGAATAGAATATATTTTTTGGTTTTTAGTTTAATTTTATTTTGGAATTGCAAGGACAATAAGCCACAACGTTTACCCGTCAAAATTGAATCAACTACCTAT
>NZDM01000022.1 GCA_002690085.1 Flavobacteriaceae bacterium | reverse complement strand
GCTTTTGACTTTGCAATAATTTCTGATGATACATTTATTGGGGCATATTTAGAAAAAGCTAAGGTCTTGGAGCGACTCAATTGCTTTGAAGAGGCCATTGAAAACTATAATATTTCAATGGCCATTGAAGGTCCAACAGCATTTACTTATTTAAAAATTGGTGGTTGTCACGAAAAAATGCATCAAAAAGATAAAGCGCTTAAATATTTTTTTAAATCTGTCAAAGAAGATCCCGCGTTTGACAAAGGCTGGATACAAATTGCGCACTTTTATTTCTCAAAAAAAGATGATTTAAAAGCGCTTTTTTATGTCAATAAAGCCATTGATATTGATGATGAAAATGTAAGTTATTGGTTGTTTTATTCTAAAACAAACCACCGCTTAAACTATCTTGAAGAAGCTGAAAGAGGCTTTAAAAAAACTTTAGAACTTGGGGGAACTTCTTTAGATATATGGATTCAAAGAGGTGACGTTCTGATTGAGCTCGGGAAAATTGAAGCTGCTAAATATAATTTTGTACAAGCCATGGAGTATTACCCAGAGAGCGAAGAATTAGAATTTAGGCTTTCTGGACTGTGTTTTAAACTTAATGACACTGAAGCTGGTTTTGCACATCTACTCAACGGACTGCACATCAATTCGGAGCATATATTCATAATTGAAGAACTATTTCCCGAAGTTTACAAAAGCCAAAATGTGATTCAATTCATTGAAAGCTACAAAAAATCGGACAACTAAATTTAGTTATCTTTACCTGCAATTAATTTCTCTTCCAATGGAACGCAATTTTCTGGACTATTTATGGCTTTTTTTTAAAGGCATGGCCATGGGTGCGGCAGACATTGTTCCGGGCGTCTCTGGTGGCACCATTGCTTTTATTTCAGGGATTTATGAAGAATTAATTTCAACACTTAGCCAATTTAAAATCTCATTAATTTCAGAGTTCAAAAACAAAGGTGTAAAAGCTGTTTGGAACACCGTCAATGGAAATTTCCTACTGGCTATTTTTTTGGGAATCGCTTCAAGTATTCTACTTTTATCTGAGCTGGTAACATGGTTGTTGAATGAAGAACCGATTTTAATATGGGCCTTTTTCTTTGGTTTGGTGTTGGCTAGTATTTTATACGTCTTTAAAAAAATTGAACGCTTTAATGCGGTTGCCTTGATTTTTTTACTGTTGGGATTATTTATTGCATATCAAATTACAAAACTCGAGATACTCAACAGTCCCGAAAGTTATCCGTATTTGTTTTTATCTGGAGCCATTGCTATTTGTGCAATGATTATTCCTGGTATTTCAGGTGCCTTTATTTTGGTAATCATGGGTGTTTATTCAACCATACTTCAAGCTATTAACGATAAAGATTTTCTTAAAATAGCCACTTTTGGCTTTGGCGCTTTGGTTGGAATACTATATTTTTCAAAAATTTTAAAGTGGTTGTTTGCAAAGTACAAAGACATAACCTTAGCCCTTCTAACAGGTTTCATGGCGGGTGCTATGGTGAAAATATGGCCATGGAAAAAAGTATTGACCGAACGCATCAACTCAAAAGGAATTCCTGTGCCATTGAGAGAAGAATGTGTTTTACCTTATGAGCATAAGGGAGACCCGCAGTTGTTTGCTGCATTGACTTTAATGCTGATAGGATTTCTACTTATTTTTATTTTTGATTTTATAAGTGTAAAAACAAAATCCATTGAATCCTCCTAAGCCCATAGAAACTAAGCGCTTCTTAATCCTCAAAGGCATTGCGATGGGGGCTGCCAACAAAGTTCCCGGTGTTTCGGGGGGCATTGTCGCGTTTGTACTGGGCTTCTATGAACAATTTATCGAATCCTTACAGAAATTTGACCGTCTTGGGATTTCACTTTTATTTACGGGACAATTTAGTAGGTTTTTCAGACACATAAATGGCCGCTTTTTGGGTTTGATTTTTACTGGAATCATCATCAGTTATTTCAGTGTTTCAAAAGTTTTGGATTTCTTTATTGTAAGATATGAACTTTATGTTTGGAGCCTTTTTTTTGGAATGATTATTGGTTCTGTTATTTATATCTACAACGACTTTAAGGCTTGGAAATGGCAGTCCATTGTTTGGGCCGTCGTTGGAGTTCTAGCTGGAATGAGTCTCAGTTTTGTTTCACCTCAAGCTCAAAATGATAATCTTTGGTTTGTCTTTTTGTGTGGCATGCTCAGCATTACAGGGATGGCCCTTCCTGGATTTTCAGGATCTTTCATCTTGATGCTTATGGGGAATTATGTGCTTTTATTGGTAGATTCGGTAAATGCTTTATTTGAGACTCTGCTACATGTTTTTTCAGGTGATTTTAATATTTTTTCAGATCCTTACATTTTAAATATGCTTAAAATCTTAACGGTTTTTACGCTAGGGTCTATTTTTGGACTGATTGTGCTGTCCCACCTCTTAAACTTTGTTTTGAAAAATTATAAGAATACGACACTCGCCGTAATTATGGGGTTTATTACTGGGTCTCTTGGTGTGGTTTGGCCATGGAAAACCAAAGTATTTAAACGCAATGGTGTTGGAGAATTAATTTTAGACTCCAATGGAAATAACCGCATTGAAAACTATCAACGATATCTGCCAGATCCTAACACAGAAACAATTATTGCTATTTTATTGATTATCTTAGGGGCCGCTATTGTACTTGGATTACAGTGGTATGGAAAGCATCAAAAAAAAACTGCATGAAAACATTCGGTTTGGTTGGTAAAAATATTGACTACTCCTTCTCAAGAACTTATTTTACAGATAAGTTTCAGAAAGAAGATCTAAACTGTGTTTATAAAAACTTTGACATCCAAAGCATCGACGAATTTGATGCGATTTTTAAATCCACTAATAAAATTTCAGGCCTTAATGTAACAATCCCCTATAAAGAAGATGTGCTGCCATTTTTGGATGCTTTGGATGCAGATGCCCAAAGTATTGGCGCAGTTAATACCATTAAGATTCAAAACGGAAAACGCATTGGTTACAATACAGACCACTACGGCTTTGTAAAAAGTTTGAAGCCTTACTTAAATACTAAACATAAATCGGCACTTATTCTTGGGACTGGGGGTGCATCAAAAGCCATTGCATTTGCCCTAAACACTTTAAATATTCCCTTTTCCTTTGTTTCACGAACTCCTGATTCTGAAAACTGCTTTGGCTATGATGAATTGAACTCAGAAATCATCGCGGCCCATCAAATCATCATCAATTGTACGCCGCTTGGAACCCATCCAAAAATTGAATTATACCCACCAATACCCTATCAATCGATTTCAAAAAATCATTTTCTATACGATTTGATTTACAATCCGCGTCAAACGCAATTTTTAAATTTTGGATTGAAGGCCAATGCAACTGCTGTAAATGGCCTAAAAATGTTAGAATTACAAGCTGAAAGGTCTTGGGAAATTTGGGATTCATAAATCCAGATAATCCGTTTTAATTTGTAGATTAGTCAGATAACAGTATATTTATACATTCCAAGAAAACGTAAATTCAAACCTTTAGACCTATGACTACGCAAGATAACCTGCAGGAAGCAGATGGATTATTAGAAGGAAAAAATAAAGAGCAAAAAGAAAAAACGCCGGCAAAAGATGCGGTTGATCAAGCTGTCAAAAAAGAGGCCGATGTAGAAGTCGTTTCTGAAGCTACTGAACCTGAAAAAGTAGTCGCTAGCGAAAATAAAGAGGAAGAACCAACCAACGCTTCAATTAAAGATAGTGAGGATGTATACGATAATTTTGACTTAGAAGCCCTCACAGAAGCTTTTGAAGCCTTGCTTAAAAATGATGACCTATATGCTATACGTCCCAAGGTAAATCGCATTAAAAAGGTTTTTAACACTAAATTTTCAGCGTTGTTAAATAACAGCAAAGAGGCTTTCTTGGCTGAGGGTGGTAACAGTATTGATTTTAATTTTACAAGTCCACATAAAAAGAAGTTCAATTCCTTGTCAAGAAACTACAGGGAAAGAAATGAAAAATTCGAAAAAAGTAGAAACCAAGATTTTAAAAAGAATCTTGAGTTAAGGCTTCAAATTATTGAGGAAATTAAAGCCTTGATCAATGTCAATCAGAACAGCAACACCATATACAACAAATTTAAAAGTTTACAAGACAAGTGGCGTGGATTAGGCAAAGTTCCTGCAAAAGATGCCAACAATGTCTGGAACAACTACCGCCACCATGTGGAACGTTTTTATGATTTTCTACATCTTGATAGAGACTTAAGAGATCGTGATTATAAATTCAATCTAGAAAAAAAACAAAAACTCATAAAAAGTGCTGAAGCATTGGCTAATGAGCAAAATCTAGATAGGGTATTTAGAGAGATGCAAGCACTGCATAAAATTTGGAAAGAGGAATTAGGGCCAGTTGCCAAAGAACATCGCGAGGCATTGTGGGAACAGTTTAGTGCGGCCACGAAAGTAATCAATGATAAGCGAAAAATTTACAATACACAGATTGAAGAAGAGTTGACCGCGAACTTCAAAGCAAAAGAAGCCATCGTTTTAAAAATCAATGAAATTGCCAATAATGAATACCAAACCCATAAAGATTGGCAAAAGCAAATCAAAGTCATTGAAGATTTAAGACAGTCGTTTTTTAAATTGGGTAGTGTTCCAAAAAAAGTAAGAAATCAATCATGGACAGATTTTAAATCTGCAGTAAGAACTTTTAACAAGCAGAAAAACAACTTTTATAAATTTCTTAAGAAAGACCAGTCAGAAAATCTTAAAAAGAAAAAAGAACTGGTTGAAATTGCAGAAGAGAACAAAGACAGTGAAGATTTAGAAACTACCGTTGTTTTGATGAAGAATATTCAAAATAAATGGAAAAAAATTGGACATATTCCGCGAAGTGAAAGCAGTAAACTTTGGAAACAATTTAGAAGTGCCTGTAATCATTTCTTTGACCGCTATCACGAACAAAAAAACGCGGGAACTCCACAGCAAATTGAAACTCTTGCGCAAAAAGAACAATTACTTGAAGCTTTAAAATCGTTTGAAATTGAAGCTGACAAAGAGGCCAACTTGAATAGCATAAAAGGGTATTTAAAACAATGGACCGAATTAGGGGATGTTCCAAAAAACAAACGTCAAATTGACCGTGTGTTTTTTAAAGCAGTTCGAACGCTCTTGATTGAAATTGGTGTGAGTGAAGAAGAAATTAAAGCCTTAAACTATAGCAATAAACTTCAAGAATTGACTAAAAACTCAAAGGCTATAAATAACGAAATCAATTTTGTTAGAAAAAAGATTGAAGATATAAAGTCTGAGATGAATCAACTAGAAAATAACTTACAATTTTTCTCCAATGTCGCGGACGATAATCCGATGGTTATTGATGTCAAAAATAAAATTGAAAACTACAAATCCAATCTTAAGGAGTGGACACAAAAACTTTCAATCATAAATAAAGTCATTCGTTAGATTACTGACTTTTGGCTTCCTTCCATAAAACATCCATTTCTGCTAGCGTCATGCTTGACAAATTTCGCTGTTTTAGTTTGGCCTGATTTTCCAAATACTGAAAGCGCTTTATGAATTTTTTATTGGTGCGTTCCAAAGCATTCTCAGGGTTAATTTTCAAAAAACGGGCATAATTAATTAAGGAAAATAAAACATCTCCAAACTCAGATTCCATAGCGTTTGTATTGTTTTGATCGACCTCCGTTTTAAATTCCTGCAACTCCTCCTCTACCTTTTCTAATACTTGTTCAGGCATTTCCCAATCAAAACCGACCCCTGCGGCCTTTTCTTGAATACGGCTTGCTTTTACCAAAGCTGGTAGACTGTTAGGAACACCTTCTAAGACACTTTTCTTTCCCTCTTTGAGTTTTATTTTTTCCCAATTTTGCTTTACATCTTCTTCATTTTTAACTTTAACATCACCATAAATATGCGGATGCCTTTTTATGAGCTTTTCGCAAACAGCATCCAAAACATCAGCAATATCAAAATCATTGGTTTCGCTTCCGATTTTTGAATAAAAAACAATGTGTAACAGCAAATCCCCTAATTCCCCTTTGATTTCCTCTGTGTTTTGATCTAATATGGCGTCTGCCAATTCATAGGTCTCCTCAATTGTCAAAGGCCTCAAGGTCTCCATAGTTTGGTTTTGATCCCATGGACATTGGCTTCGTAATTCGTCCATCACAGTCAACAAGCGGTCAAAGGCTTGTAATTGGTATTCACGTCTTGTCATTTATTTTATTTATTATGGTCAATTATTAAGGTAATATTATTATATAATTCTGACAATTGCAGCTACTGCTGAGATGTATTATAAATAAGTACATACAATTTAAGAAATAACTCCGGAACCAACTAATTCGTCATCAATGTACCAAGCTACAAATTGTCCTTCCATGATTGCTGTTTGCTTTTCTGAAAATTCAACAAATAGCCCTTGTTTTGTTTGAAAAATAACAGCTGGCTCTAAAGATTGTCTGTAACGAATTCGAGCAAGAACTTTAAGTTGTTCTCCATTGCTTAATTTTAAATCATGACGCAGCCAATGTACTGCCTCGTTTTCCACCCTAAGGGTGCTGCGATATAATCCTGGATGCTCCTTTCCTTCCCCAACATAAATAATATTTTTATTTACATCTGTTTCAATTACAAAAAGTGGCGCTTTGGTTCCTCCTACTGCCAACCCTTTACGTTGACCCTTGGTGAAAAAATGGGCCCCTTGGTGGGTACCAACGACGGCTCCATCTTCACTTTCATAAACAATTGGTTGACTTTGATGTAAAAGTGCATCTGCTTTGGATTCAAATATTGGCAATGGTTTGTAGTAAATTTCAAAATCTGAAGGAATTTTAATAATCGTCCCTTTTTTGGGTTTTAACTGTTGCTGTAAAAAGTCTGGCAACCTTACCTTTCCAATAAAACAAAGACCTTGAGAGTCTTTTTTATCAGCAGTTACAAGTTTTAATTTAGAAGCTATAGCTCTGACTTCAGATTTCTGTAATTCACCAATTGGAAATAGGGTTTTAGCGAGTTGCGCTTGAGATAATTGGCATAAAAAATAAGATTGGTCTTTGTTTGTGTCTAGCCCCGAGCGCAATGAATAAATGGGAGCGTTTTCTTCTATATATGAAACACTTTTTCGACAATAATGTCCCGTAGCAACAAAGTCAGCCCCTAGTGAAAGAGCAATTTTTAAAAATACATCAAATTTAATCTCACGATTACATAAAATATCTGGGTTGGGCGTACGTCCCCGCTTGTATTCGTCAAACATNTAATCTACAATGCGTACCTTGTATTCTTTACTTAAATCAACGGTTTGAAATGGGATATCCAAGGTTTGCGCCACNAGCATGGCATCGTTACTATCATCTAACCATGGGCATTCNTCAGAAATGGTGACTGTGTCATCGTGCCAGTTTTTCATAAACAATCCAATGACGTGATAGCCNTNTTGTTTCAANAAAAAGGCTGCAACACTTGAATCAACGCCTCCTGAAAGACCTACGACTACTTTTTTCATGTTGCAAATTTAATAATTATTGTTGTGAGATTTTAAAAACAAAAAAGGTTACCAATTGGCAACCTTTTAGAAATGTTGCTATTTTCTACGCCTTTCCTGCATTGCTTTTTGTTTTTCAGCCTGTTCCATAATTTCGGCCATCTTACGTTGAAAGCGGTTCTGTTTCTTTGGCTTGGCTTTATTGACTTGTATTTTAGCCAACACTTTATCTTCATCAATAATGTAGTTTTTGATGACCAACATAATTCCAATGCTTATGAGATTAGAAACAAAATAATAAAGGCTTAAACCAGAGGCATATTGGTTAAAAAAGAACAGCATCAATAATGGTGAAAAATAAATCATGTATTTCATCATTTTGGCCATATCTGGCATGCCCTCCTGTGTTGGTTGCATAGCCATGTTCTGACCTGTGGTCATTTTCATATAAAAGAAAATAGCAATGGATGCCAAAATGGGGAATAAACTGATGTGATCACCGTAAAATGGAATGCTAAAAGGCAAATCGACAATGGTATCATAAGAACTTAAATCCTTGACCCATAAAAATGGTTTTTGTCGCAGCTCAAAGGCAACTGGAAAAAACATAAATAAAGAGTAAAAAACTGGAATCTGTAATATTCCTGGCAAACACCCACTTAAAGGACTTGCACCGGCCTTGTTTTGAAGCGCCATTCTTTCCCGCTGTGCCTTGGCTTTATTGCCCTTATACTTTTCTGTTAATGCATCTAATTCAGGCTTTAAGATTTTCATTTTTGCTTGTGACAAAAATTGCTTGTACTGTACGAATGACAACAATATTTTAACCATAATTGTCATTACAATTATAGCAATCCCGTAAGATAAAAAACTGCTTAGCCATGCATATAGTGGGCTAAAAATAGATTTGTTGATCCAACCAAAAATACCCCAGCCAAATGGAATGCTGTTTTCAAGATTTCGGTCGTATTTTTTTAATGTTTTTGAATAGGTTGGTCCAAAATAAAGATTCAAATCTTGTTGAAGCTCACCATCTCTGTAGGACATCGCAAATTTAGTGCTGTATTTTTTTGTGAAAAGGCTGTCTATAGTTTCATCTTCAACCAAGTCAAATGAACGTATTTCAGTACTCTTTATAGGAATTTCAGGCACCAAAATAGAGCTAAAAAAGTGTTGACGATACGATAGCCATGAAACATCTTCGACAGTTTCATCGTCGTCGCCAGACTGAGAAAGTTTATTAATTTTTTCACCATCGTGCTCATAAGTCAATCGGGTGTAACGGTTCTCAAATGAAATACTTTGATCGTGTCGTAAAGCTTTTAAGTCCCATTCAAATTGAGCTGGCTGTCTGATGTTAAAAACTTTTGACAAACCTTGAGATTGTATCGAAAAGCCAAGCATATAGTCATCATCTGTGTTGAGGCTGTATTTATATTCCAAAAATTGGCGTTCTGAAACTTTTAGTTTCATTGACAAAACTTGAGCGTTTTCTTCAAGGGAAAGCGAAGGTTCAAAATACAAATCTGTTGTATTAAAAGTTCGGTTGTCAGAAGTTGAGAAATTTAAATTGAATTGAGAATTACCATCTTTAACCAGATAAACTGGGACAGAATCGTGGTTGACAAAAGCCTTGAGTTTAACCTCTGAAACCATCCCACCTTTGTTATTGATTTTAATTGATAAAACCTCGTTTTCCAAAGTCGTAAAACGGTCTTTGTCCGAATCTAAATCCAGTGAATAGCCAAATTCACCTAATTTTGCTTTTTCCTGAGCCAAAATTGCTCCTGGACTTTGCTGTATTTTTAAAGCTGAATCCTTAGTGCTTAGGTTGTCTATTTGTGCTTGTTTAGATTGCTGTTCCACTGCCAATTCATCTGAAGTTGGTTGGTTTTGATACATCATATACAACAAAATGGCTCCTATCAAGGCAAAACCTATGAGTGAACTTAAATCATTTTTTTTCTCTTCCATATCTAAAAACGCAATGGGTTTTATAACAGCCCTAATTTATGATATTTTTTTTAGTTATTTTTCTGATAATCAAGGGCTGCTTTTATAAAGGCCTTAAACAGAGGATGTGGATTGGCTACAGTACTTTTATACTCGGGGTGGTATTGTACACCAACAAACCAGGGGTGATCTTCAATTTCAACAATCTCAACCAAACCAGTATCTGGATTGACTCCAGTAGCAATCATTCCATTGGATTCAATTTGTGTTTTGTAATTTTCATTGAATTC
This sequence comes from Flavobacteriaceae bacterium, assembly GCA_002690085.1. GTDB lineage: Bacteria > Bacteroidota > Bacteroidia > Flavobacteriales > Flavobacteriaceae > UBA3537. The sequence goes on along the minus strand of NZDM01000022.1, from coordinate 16,766 downwards.
ATATCGGTGCCTATGGCGTTCACTGATCGTTTTTTTCTTATAGACGGAATTGGCCAAAGAACCTTCTAAAAGAATACAGTCCCAGGCGCCTAAGCGCATGGTACCCCCTTTGTTTTTAACTTGTTTTTGATCTTCCATTAAATCAATGATGTGGTATGGGCAGTCTGCATCCATTTCTGAAGAATTAGCACCTTTAAGTCCGACAACATTTCTGGAAAATTCTATGACGGCCATTTGCATGCCCAAACAAATCCCAAAAAAAGGAATTTTGTGTTCTCTAACATAGCGGATGGCATCAATTTTCCCTTCGATGCCACGCTCTCCAAAACCTGGTGCGACTAAAACACCATCTAAATTAGACAGCAGTTCTTTGGTGTTGGAAAGGTCTATATGTTCTGAATGAATAGATTTAACATTTACCTTTACTTCGTTTGCGGCACCCGCATGTGTAAATGCTTCCAATATAGACTTGTAGGAGTCTTGGAGTTCTACATATTTTCCAATCAAACCAATGTTTATTTCATGTACTGGATTTTTGTGTTTTTCTAAAAATATATTCCAAAATTCTAAATCCGGTTGGTGACGCTTGAGCTGTAACTGGTCCAAAACCACTTTATCCAATCCCTCTTCAAGGATTAAATTTGGTACGTCGTAAATTGTGGAAGCATCAATAGATTGAATGACACAATTTTCTTTAACATTACAAAAACGCGCTAATTTGGTACGAATAGATGATCCAAGCTCATGCTCTGTACGACAAACCAAAATATCGGCTTGAACACCACTTTCCATTAATGTTTTTACACTGTGTTGTGTAGGTTTTGTTTTTAATTCACCTGCAGCGGACAAATAAGGAATAAGTGTGAGATGAACTACCAAAGCGTTGTTGTTACCCATCTCCCACTTTAATTGACGTACAGATTCAATATAAGGCAAGGATTCAATATCACCGACTGTCCCTCCAATTTCTGTAATCACAATATCGTAATCTCCCTTATCGCCCAACAATTTAACACGTTCTTTAATTTCATCTGTAATATGTGGAATAACCTGAACGGTTTTCCCTAAAAATTCTCCGCGGCGTTCTTTATCAATAACACTTTGATAAATACGGCCGGTGGTTATATTATTGGCTTGTGAGGTAGGTACATTTAAAAAACGTTCGTAATGTCCCAAGTCCAAATCAGTTTCCGCTCCATCATCAGTCACGTAACATTCCCCGTGCTCGTAAGGATTTAGCGTACCTGGGTCAATATTGATATAGGGGTCTAATTTTTGGATGGTCACACGATAACCTTGTGCTTGAAGGAGTTTTGCTAAGGAAGCCGCAATAATGCCTTTACCTAAAGAGGAACTCACACCTCCAGTGACAAAGATGTATTTCGTGTTTTGTTGAGTCATTATGCGCTTTTTAGACGCAAACAAATCTACAAATAACTATTGAAACTTAAGAGAAAAAAATAAGTACTTTATGAACAAATTTGTTTTCGAAATATTGAGTCGTGAAACTATGATTTTACAGCCATTAACTCAATATCAAAAATAAGATTTGCATTTGGAGGAATCACACCCCCTGCACCGCGACTGCCATAAGCCAAAGCACTGGGAATGACAAAGCGCGCTTTGTCTCCAACATTTAAAAGCGCAACTCCTTCATCCCAACCAGGAATCACTTGGCCCATACCCAAGATAAACTCAATTGGTTGATTTCTTTTGTAAGAGGAATCAAACACCGTACCATCTGCCAATTGCCCTTTGTAGTGAACAGCTACAGTTTTATTTTTTTGGGCTTTATCCCCATCTCCTTTTTTAAGAATTTGGTAACGCAAACCACTTTCGGTAGATTCAAAGCCTTTACCAAGCTTATCTAACTCAGATTTAACAGCTGCTTTTTCCTCAACTATGCGTTTTTCACGAGCCCCTTCAAAGGTTCTAAAAGCTTCTACAGCATGGAATGCTTTGGCATCTTCTCCATTTGCAATAATTTCTAAAGCTTCAATGGTATCACCTTGTGCGATGGCATCTACCACAGATTGCCCTTCAATTGTTTTTCCAAAAACAGTATGCTTACCATCTAGCCATGGTGTTGGAACATGTGTGATAAAAAACTGACTACCATTTGTGCAGGGTCCAGCATTGGCCATAGATAAAATTCCGGGGACATCATGTTTTAAATCTGGATGAAATTCATCATCAAATTGATACCCAGGATTTCCTGTTCCAGTCCCTTGAGGACACCCGCCCTGAATCATAAAGTCGGGGATAACTCTATGGAACTTAAGGCCATTGTAATAAGGATCGCCTTGTTTTTTAATAGAATTTTCGAGATTTCCTTGTGCCAGTGCTACAAAATTACCTACCGTTCCTGGGGTTTTTTTATATTCTAATTCAATTAGTATATCTCCTTTAGATGTAATAAACTTTACGTAGAGTCCGTTTTCCATTATGGTGAATTTTTTTGAAGCACAAATGTATGAATGATTTATAGAAAAAAGGAATACGCTTAATTAAATTTTAAATTAATTTGCTACTTCACTCATAAACTTAATACGATAGAGCCTCAACTCTTCATCATCATAATCCCCATCAAATTCTTCGATAGCAGCTTCAATTGCATCGGAATCTGATTCCATAAAATAATCGTGAATTTCTTTTTGCTGATCCTCATCAAAAATTTCATCAATCCAATAATTGATGTTGAGCTTGGTGCCCGAAAAAACAATAGATTCTAATTCCTTAATAAAATCCGGAATGTCCATTCCCTTGGCATCGGCAATATCATTTAAGGGAAGTTTTCGATCTACACTTTGTATGATAAAGAGTTTTAATGAAGAATTGGAACCTGTTGATTTGATGATTAAATCGTCTACACGAACCACATCATTTTCTTCAACATAATTTTTTATTAAGTCAATAAAATCATGACCATAGCGTCTGGCCTTGCCTTCCCCAACTCCGTGAATATTTTGTAATTCCTCAATACTGATGGGGTATTTTAGTGCCATGTCTTCTAAAGATGCATCTTGAAATATAGCAAAAGGAGGAACCTTCAAACTGTTAGCATTGGATTTACGCAAGTCTTTTAGCAACCTTAGCAAAGTTTCGTCGGCTTGTGATTTTGGGGCAACATAAGAAGATGCTAATTCTGAATCTTCGTAATTATGATCTTCAGTCATCAAAAAAGATTTTGGATGTTCCAAAAATTCTTTTCCTGTAGCTGTCATTTTCACAAGCCCATAGGATTCAATTTCTTTGCGAATTAAGCCCTTTACCAAAACTTGTCGCACCAAAGCAGTCCAAAAGGCTGTATTTTTATCTTTACCGTCTCCAAAAAACGGTTGGGTGTTAGTTTTATGAGAATTGATCAATGCATTTTCTTCACCAACAATGACTTTTACAAGGTCTTTAATCTTATATTTCTCTTTGGTTAGGGTAACAATAGACAATAGGGTTTTAACTGCATCCATAGCCTCAATTTGAGCTTTCGGATTTCTAACATTGTCGTCCATATCACCGCCAGCACCAGTCGTATTGTCAAATTGTTCTCCAAAGTAATGTAGAATAAATTTTCTTCGTGATACAGATGTTTCGGCAAGCGCCACAACTTCTTGCAATAACGCATATCCAATTTCTTGCTCAGCAACAGGTTTGCCAGACATGAATTTTTCCAACTTTTCAATGTCTTTATAAGCATAATAAGCCAAACAGTGGCCCTCACCCCCATCTCGACCTGCACGGCCTGTCTCTTGGTAATAACTTTCGATGCTTTTTGGCATGTCGTGATGAATTACAAAACGAACATCCGGTTTGTCAATACCCATTCCAAAAGCTATAGTAGCTACAACCACATCAATGTCTTCCATTAAAAACATATCTTGATGCTGGGAACGTGTCTTTGAATCCAGTCCAGCATGGTAAGGTACGGCCTTGATGCCGTTGACTTGAAGAATTTGAGCCAAAGACTCAACACGTTTTCTGCTTAAACAATAAATAATTCCTGATTTTCCTTCGTTTTTTTTCACAAATCGAATGATGTCATTATCGACCTGGCTGGTTTTAGGAAGGATTTCATAATATAAATTAGGTCGGTTAAATGAAGCCTTAAAAGTGTTGGGGTTAGACATTCCAAGGTTTTTAAGAATATCTTCTTGAACTTTGGTTGTGGCAGTAGCCGTAAGACCTATAATTGGAATGCCATCGCCAATTTGTGATATAATTTTCTTTAAATTCCTGTATTCAGGTCTAAAATCATGCCCCTACTCACTGATGCAATGCGCCTCATCCACAGCCATAAAAGAGATGGTTTGCTGCTTTAAAAAGTCAATATTATCTGCTTTTGACAAAGATTCAGGAGCTACATATAACAGTTTTGTTATACCACGCTTGATATCTTCTTTAACCTGATTGATTTCACTTTTATTTAAAGAGGAGTTTAAAACATGTGCAACACCTTCATTTTCTGAAACACCCCGAATGGCATCAACCTGATTTTTCATTAAAGCAATAAGCGGAGACACAACAATTGCTGTACCATATTGCATCAAAGCAGGTAATTGATAACAAAGGGACTTTCCACCACCCGTTGGCATGACGGCAAAGGTGTCTTTTTTAGAAAGTATACTTGATATAACAGATTCTTGAAGCCCTTTAAATCCGTCAAATCCAAAATAAGATTTTAATGCTTTATGTAAACTTTTAGACGAAATTTCCATTGAAATTCAAGATTTCTGCAGAAACTAAATATTTATTATACATGCTATTTAAAGGGAAATAAATTAAATAATAACGCTAATTTTTTGTTTTTTTGTAAACCAGTTCTAAGATAAGTATATTTACATTGGTACACAATTAATTATGAAAGAATTAAGAACTAAAACTTCTGTTCAAGATTTAGCAAAAAGGACGATTATTGCACAGAGTGAAGCATTGACTAAAATGGCAACCTTCATTGATGATAGCTTTGCTGAGGCCGTAGAATTGATTTACAATTCCAAAGGTCGTGTTATCATCACAGGCGTTGGTAAAAGTGCGATTATAGCAAATAAAATCGTCGCTACACTCAACTCAACAGGAACACCCTCAATATTTATGCATGCGGCAGATGCGATACACGGGGACCTTGGGCTTGTTCAAAAAGACGATGTAGTGATTTGTATCTCCAAAAGTGGTAATACTCCTGAAATAAAAGTTTTAGTACCACTGTTTAAGCGTACTGAAAATACTCTTATTGCCATCACAGGAAACCCCGATTCATTTCTTGGCAATTATGCCGATTATATCTTTAATTCTCATGTCGATAAAGAGGTATGCCCAAACAATCTAGCACCCACCACAAGCACCACAGCGCAACTAGTTATTGGAGATGCTTTGGCTGTTTGTTTACTTGAAATTCGCAAATTCACAAAAGATGATTTCGCAAAATTTCACCCCGGTGGTACGCTTGGAAAAAAACTCTTTTTAACCATTAAAGAAATCTCTGATCAGAACGAAAAGCCTTTAGTAAGCCCCAATACTTCAATAAAAGATGTTATTGTAGAAATTTCTAAAAAACGCTTAGGCGTCACAGCAGTGGTTGAAAATGGTTCTATTTTAGGCGTCATAACAGATGGAGATTTGAGAAGAATGCTTTCTAAAACAAATGATTTTTCAAGCTTGTATGCTTCTGATATTATGTCTAAAAATCCAAAAACTATGGACTGCAACGCTTTAGCAGTAGACGCTAGAGCTTTAATGGAGGCTCACGAAATCTCACAACTTCTTGTTTTGAAAGACAAAAAATATTTAGGTGTCATACATATCCACGATTTAATCAAAGAAGGAATTATTTGACAATGCAGCAAGAAAAAGAAATGTCTTTCATTGATCATCTTGAGGAATTAAGATGGCATATCATACGGGCTACAATCGCTATCTTCAGCGCTGCTTTAATCGCATTTATTGGAAAAGATATATTATTTGATACCTTGATTTTTGGTCCCACAAAATCAGATTTTTTTACCTACGATTTACTCTGTAGAGCTTCCAGTCTCTTGGGCTTTGATAGTTTTTGTAATACTGCTTTTGAATTTGAAATTCAAAGCAGAACGATGGCTGGTCAGTTTTCGGCGCACATTTGGACCTCCATTACATTTGGCTTTGTTATTGCATTCCCTTATGTGTTGTATGAATTTTGGAAATTTATCAGCCCTGGATTGTATGCCAGTGAAAGAAAAAATTCAAGGGGTTTTATTGTTGTTTCTTCCCTTTTATTTTTTATTGGTGTCTTATTTGGATATTTTGTGGTTTGTCCATTGTCTATAAACTTTCTAGGAACCTACAGTGTTGCCAATCAAGTTCATAATGATTTTGACCTGAATTCTTATATTGGTTTAGTCAGGGCATCAGTATTAGCCTCTGGGTTTATCTTTGAACTGCCCATTATCATATTCTATCTAACGAAAGTTGGATTGGTCACCCCTGAGTTTTTGAAGCGAAATCGAAAATACGCCCTTGTGATTGTATTGATCATTGCGGCTGTTATAACACCACCAGATGTTGCCAGCCAAATTATTGTTGCCATTCCAGTAGTTATTTTATATCAAGTTAGTATTTTAATTTCAAGAATAGTCCTCAAGAGGCAAAAGCAAAAATCTAAAACCCCGTAATGCAACTAATTAAGTTTAATATTAAAATAAAATCATGAAATTAAGCGTCCAAAATTTAATGAAATCATACAGTGGAAGAAAAGTTGTTAAAGACGTTTCGTTCGAGGTCAAACAAGGAGAAATTGTAGGGCTTTTAGGCCCAAATGGTGCAGGAAAAACTACCTCTTTTTACATGACTGTTGGTTTGATTAAACCCAATGGTGGCGCCATCTTTTTAGATGATAAAGAAATTACCAAATTCCCGATGTATAAGCGCGCTCAAAGTGGTATCGGATATCTAGCGCAGGAAGCTTCGGTGTTTAGAAAACTGTCTATTGAGGATAACATCCTTAGTGTATTACAAATGACCAAACTGTCTAAAAAAGAACAACAGGACAAAATGGAATCACTTATTGAAGAATTTGGCTTAGGCCACATCCGTAAAAACAGAGGAGATCTCCTTTCTGGAGGAGAAAGAAGGCGTACAGAAATAGCGCGTGCATTGGCGACAGACCCCAGTTTTATCCTTCTTGATGAGCCCTTTGCAGGTGTGGATCCTGTGGCCGTTGAAGACATACAGCGCATTGTAGCGCGTCTCACCCAAAAGAACATCGGAATTCTCATTACAGATCACAACGTACAAGAAACGCTTGCCATTACAGATCGCACTTATTTGATGTTTGAGGGCAGCATTCTCAAAGCTGGAAAACCGGAAATGCTTGCAAGCGATGAAATGGTTCGAAAAGTTTATTTAGGAAAGAACTTTGAACTTCGAAAAAAGAAGTTAGAGTTTTAAGAAACATTAAGCTTTTCCTTCTTGAGACTTCATTATTTTTTTCTGATACCTTCCTTGAACAATATCAATTAAAACTAAAATTGCAATGATAAAGTAAAAAGTGGTTTTACTCATTGGCACAATGTCTTCTCCAAATAATTTCAGGTGTGCCAAATGCCCCCCCTCGGTCAATAACATAATGCCTACAATGAACAAAATAAACAATCCCAAAACCTCATACATTCTATTTTTTGTTAAAAAAGCCGTTACTTTTTCTGCCAACCAAATCATTAATAACCCACTAATAACAATAGCGACTGCCATGATCCAAAAAATATCTGTAAGGGCCATGGCACTGAGAATGGAATCAAAAGAAAAAACAACATTCATGACTACAATCATACCAATGACTTTTGAAACACTCTGTTTGGAACCAGAATCACTGACCTTGAAATTATTAAAACTGACCATGTGCCAAATTTCTTTCATGGCTGTAAAAAGAATAAAAACACCACCAATCAGCACAATTAAGCTGTGGATGTTAAAATGGCCTTCTACCATATCCTCAAATGGAATGTGTAAGATTGGTTGCTGAAAATAATCTATCAGTTTTACCAAAGCAAACAATAGAATTATTCTAAAAATAATTGCCAAACCAATACCGGTTTTTCGCACAAAAGATTGACGTGTTTCAGCTGCTTTTTTACTTTCTAATGAAATGTAGAGTAGATTGTCAAATCCAAGAACAGCTTGAAGCATTACAAGCATCAATAGGGTTAAAATATTTTCAAGCATTGTTTGGAGGTTTTATTAGGGATAGTAATAAATAAGAAAAAATGATGAGGGATATCCCAAAATACTTAAAGACTATCAAAAAAATTAAGGACAAAGTCAAAAGAATGTATTTTTCAATATTGTCAGAAAATTTCCAAGTTTTAAATTTCAAAGCCAAGAGTTTAACAGGTGCATTTAACAAAAATGTACTGATTAAAGTAAGTGTCAATAAGAACCAAGTGTTTAAAATAATAGAATTAAAGCCTTCATTGTTCTGATATTCTAAAATCAAAGGAAAGCTCAATACGAGCAGCGCATTTGCTGGGGTGGGCAATCCTACAAAATGATTTTTTTGGTCGATTGAAATATTAAAATTTGCCAAACGGTATGCCGACCCAAGAGTAATGAGCAAGCCCATATATGGCAGTAAATCCATATAACATTCTGACCCTGTCATTGATAGAGATATTAACTGGAACATGATCAGCCCTGGAACCAGACCACTAGTAACCATGTCGGCCAAAGAATCCAGTTGAAGACCAAGTGCAGACTCTACTTTTAGTTTTCTTGCTAAAAACCCGTCAAAGAAATCGAAAAAGATTCCCAATAAAACAAATAAGGCAGCCATTGTCAACGCCCCTTTTACAGCAAAAACAACCGCAATTGCGCCAGAAAATAAATTGAGAAGTGTGAGGAGGTTAGGAATGAAAGCTTTCAAACGAATAAAATTTATTTAGTAAAAATAATAAACTATTTTTGTTTGCAGCGAAATAACAACAATATCTGCTTAAAATTAGAGTTTATAAATCAAACAAGTCACCTATAATTTGAATCTTAAATATTGTTTTTTACCCATTTTATTGACCTTCTCATTGTCAATCAACTCACAAACCACGCGAAAATATTCAAATGAGTTTATGAACATTGGTGTTGATGCAGCAGCTTTGGGTATGAGTGGCGCGGTAAGTGCCACCACCAATGATGTCAATTCAGGCTATTGGAACCCTGCGGGGTTGATTCATATAGAAGACCATGCATTGGCTTTGATGCATTCTAGCTATTTTGCCAATATTGCAAATTATAATTACGTGGGCTTTGCAATGCCTTTAGACGACAGAAGTGTGATTGGGGTCTCTATGATACGATTTGGTGTGGATGACATCCTAGACACCACCCAATTAATTGATCAGCAAGGAAACGTTAATTATGACCGAATTAACTTGTTCTCGGCAGCCGATTATGGTTTTACACTATCCTATGCAAGGAAACTTCAGATTTCAGGATTAAATTATGGTGTAAATGCAAAAATCATCCGCCGTATAATTGGAGATTTTGCCAGCTCTTGGGGTTTTGGACTGGACCTTGGAATTCAATTTGAGTCCAATGATTGGAAATTTGGATTGATGGCACGGGATATTACCACCACTTTTAACAGCTGGACTTTTGACGAGGGCCGATTGCAAGACATTCAAAATGCCATCCCTGGTCAAAACCAGGAAGAACCAGAGGCGACTGAACTGACACTTCCCAAACTTCAATTGGGAATCGCAAAAACTTTTACTTTTGATTACGATTACTCACTCAAAGCAGAAATTGATTTAATATGCCGTTTCGAACAAAACAACGATTTAATTTCAACCTCATTTGTAAGCATCAATCCTGCGATTGGATTTGAATTTGGATACATAGATATGGTGTATTTAAGAGGCGGTGTTGGTAATTTTCAAAACGAATTACAATTTGATAACAGTGAAAAACTGACATTTCAACCTAATTTAGGGGTTGGATTTAAGTACAATGGTATTTCTATTGATTATGCCATCACAGACATTGGAGACCAGAGTGTAGCTTTGTATTCCAATGTCTTTTCACTTAAAATCGATTTAGGGATTTTTAGAAGATGATACAACTCAAAATATATTTACTGACGCTAACATGCACCCTCTTTTTGTTTCAGGCCAATGCACAATTTCAATTGTCTAAAAAATCGGAAGTTAGTGTACTTACCATTGGACCAGGTTTTGTCTTAAATGATGCGTTTGGTCACAGCGCCATACGCATTAAGGATTCTTTACAGAATATTGATCTTGTATTCGATTATGGCCGTTATGATTTTCAAGCAGAGGGGTTTTATTTAAATTTTGCCAAGGGAAAATTAGATTATGAAATCGGATGGACTTATTATGAAGATTTTATATCAAATTACAAACTACAGCAAAGGCGGGTAACAGCCCAAATCATCGACTTTACAATTGAAGAAAAGCAAAAGTTATTTGAAACATTACAAACTAACATTCAACCTCAAAACAAAAGCTACTCCTACGATTTCTTTTACAACAATTGTGCAACCAAAATAAAAGATATCCTTGTCAATGCCTCCAATAAAAGTATTTTATTTTTGCCACTTGAGAATTTTGAACCATTAACTTTCAGAGAGCTCATTCGCTCGCATGTGCCACAAAACACTTGGGGAGGCTTGGGAATTGATGTCGCTTTGGGTTCAATTATTGATCGTTCGGCTTCTGTAGAGGAACACCTTTTTTTGCCAAAATACCTTGACGAAATTTTAAAGCATTCAAAGTTCGACCCCGAAACCACAAAATTAGTTGTTAGGTCTGAAATTTTAAACCAAACTCAAAAACCAAACCCCAGGGCTTTTTGGTGGAGCCCTCTTATAATCCTTGGTCTTGTTTCAATCACCATCATTGTAATAACTTACAAAGACTGGATATCAAAATCCAGAAATAAATTTATAGATGCGCTGCTTTTTTTTACAACTGGAAGCATTGGCCTCTTGATTTTATTTTTGTGGTTTGCAACGGACCATACAGCAACAGCTTATAATTACAACTTTTTATGGGCATTTGGTTTTAACTTGCTAATGTTAAAAACAGTGTTGAAAGACAAGCTTAAAAAACGTTTTATAGGCTATTTGAAATTTCTCATTTTAATTTTAACCTTAATGTTATTGCACAGCTTGACTGGAGTGCAAGCTTTCAACTATACAATAATTCCACTTTGGATTGCGCTATTGACACGATATGGCTTCCTAATCCATTGGTTCAGCCAGGAAAAAAATCAAAAAAATGTTTGATATTATTGACATTTGAGACCACTGTTGACGTTTCAACAATATGTAAATTTTAGTGAGTACCAAAAACCACCTCGGAGATCATTGGCCATTTTTATAAATTGCTAACCCTATGTTATACCCCCATTTTAAATACCTATATATTAACTGTAGGAAGAGTTATTTAAAATATTGAAAATCAATATTTTAAATAATAAAAATTAACAGGATTTATGGTTGTGATTTTATGATGATAATTAAATTTTAAGCAGACTTAAATGCTTAGGAAATTAAGTAGATACCATCCAAAAACAATTGATCACAATTTTAAAAACATACCAAAAATTTATCCTCTTTTTTAAATTGGTTTTATTTGTTTATTAAATAACTGTTATTTTTCTTGGCTGTTTCGTCTAAAAAATTATTTTTGCAGAAATATTTAAATACAATTTAATATGTATTGGACATTAGAATTGGCATCCTATTTAAGCGATGCCCCATGGCCCGCAACAAAAGATGAATTGATTGATTATTCGATCCGGACAGGCTCCCCCCTTGAAGTTGTAGAAAACCTGCAAGCAATAGAAGATGAAGGGGAATCATACGATTCTATTCAAGAAATTTGGCCCGATTATCCTTCCGATGAGGATTATCTATGGAATGAAGATGAATATTAAACAAACACAATAAAAGTCTCTTACGAGGCTTTTTTTTTGATTCAATCTCCCAAAAAATTAAGAACAAGCCGTATATTTGACCTTCCAAACTACTATTGATAATTAATAAAATTTGACAATGAGTATACTAAACTCTGTATTGAAAGTTTTTGTTGGAGATAAATCCAAACAAGATGTCAAAGCCATCTTACCAATTGTAAATAAAATCAAACAATTTGAATCTTCTGTGGCTGAGCTTTCAAACGACGAATTGAGAGCTAAAACCACTTCTTTTAAAGCTAAAATAAAAGCTGATTGTGCAGATTATGAGACCCTTATCTCCACACTTCAAGAAGAAGCTAATACAATTACAGACATTGATCGTAAAGAAGATATATATCAAGAAATTGACGGTTTGAATGATGCTATATACGAAACTACACAATCAACCTTAGACGAACTTTTACCCGAAGCGTTTGCTGTCGTTAAAGAAACTGCGAAGCGTTTTGTTGAACACACTGAAATTCCTGTGACAGCCACTGCTTTTGATCGAGAAATCGGAGGTATTAAAGACTATGTTAAATTCAATGGAGACCAAGCTATCTGGTCCAATTCATGGGACGCTGCTGGAAAACCCATTGTTTGGGACATGATTCACTATGATGTCCAGCTGATCGGTGGAGTCGCCATGCACCAAGGTAAAATTGCCGAAATGCAAACCGGTGAAGGGAAAACATTGGTAGCGACGCTTCCAGTGTATTTAAACGCATTGACAGGTAAAGGTGTTCACCTTGTAACAGTCAATGATTATTTGGCTAAAAGAGACAGTGCGTGGATGGCCCCTATTTTTCAATTTCATGGCTTGAGTGTTGATTGTATTGATTATTACAAACCCAATTCGGCAGAGAGAAAAAAGGCTTACAATGCCGATATCACCTATGGAACCAACAACGAATTTGGTTTCGACTACCTAAGGGATAATATGGCGCATTCCACAACCGATTTGGTACAGAAACCCCACCACTACGCCATAGTCGATGAAATTGACTCGGTATTGGTAGATGATGCCCGAACACCCTTAATTATTTCCGGACCGGTGCCTCAAGGCGACCGCCATGAGTTTATGGAACTCAAACCCAAAATTCAAGACATCGTAAGCGTGCAGAGAAAGCACTTAACAACCGTTTTGGCGGAGGCTAAAAAAAGCATTGCAGCAGGTGATACTAAAGAAGGTGGATTTCAATTGCTTCGCGTTTTCAGGGGAATGCCAAAAAACAAAGCCTTGATCAAGTTTTTAAGTGAAGAAGGCATCAAGCAACTATTGCAAAAAACTGAAAATTTTTATATGCAAGACAACAATAGAGAAATGCCTAAGGTTGATGCTGAGCTCTATTATGTGATTGATGAAAAAAACAATCAAATTGAATTGTCTGACAAAGGCGTCGATTATCTTTCTGGCGCAGACGACCCCAACTTTTTTGTCATGCCAGAAATGGGAATGGAAATTTCAAAAATTGAAGCAAAAAACCTTCCCAAAGAAAAAGAAGCCGCCTTAAAAGAGGCCTTATTTAAAGATTTTGGCATCAAGTCCGAACGCATTCACACCATGAGTCAGCTGCTCAAGGCCTATGCCTTGTTTGAAAAAGACATTCAATATGTTGTCATGGATAACAAAGTGATGATTGTTGACGAACAAACCGGCCGAATCATGGACGGAAGGCGTTACAGCGACGGTTTACATCAGGCCATTGAAGCCAAAGAAAATGTAAAAATCGAAGCGGCCACCCAAACATTTGCTACGGTTACTTTGCAGAATTACTTCCGAATGTACCGAAAATTATCAGGAATGACGGGGACTGCAGTGACAGAAGCAGGAGAATTTTGGGAGATCTACAAATTAGATGTTATTGAAATCCCTACCAACCGCCCGATAGCAAGAGACGACCGCGATGATTTGGTTTACAAAACAAAACGCGAAAAATACAATGCTGTAATTGAAGAAGTGACCAAGCTTTCAAAAGCCGGTAGACCAGTGCTTATTGGTACAACCAATGTTGAAATTAGTGAATTGCTTGGAAAAATGCTGAGCATTCGTAAGATTCCACACAATGTATTAAATGCCAAACTTCACAAAAAGGAAGCCGATATTGTAGCGGAAGCTGGAAAGCCTGGTCAGGTTACAATTGCCACCAATATGGCCGGCCGAGGTACCGACATAAAGCTGTCTGAAGAAGTTAAAAATGCAGGAGGACTTGCCATCGTTGGAACTGAACGACACGACTCCAGACGTGTTGACCGCCAGTTGAGAGGCCGTGCAGGACGTCAAGGAGATCCTGGAAGTTCACAATTCTATGTATCGCTTGAAGATAATTTAATGCGTTTATTTGGAAGTGAACGCATTGCCAAAATGATGGACCGCATGGGGCTTCAGGAAGGTGAAGTTATTCAACACTCTATGATTTCAAAGTCTATTGAGAGAGCTCAGAAGAAAGTAGAAGAAAACCAATTTGGAATTCGAAAGCGACTTTTGGAATATGACGATGTCATGAACGCCCAACGTGAAGTGGTATACAGAAGGCGGTTTAACGCCCTAGATGGGGAGCGTTTGCGTGTCGATCTTGCCAATATGGTATACGATACTGCAGAGGTCATTACAGCCACCAACAAGGCTGCCAACGACTTTAAAAACCTAGAATTCGAATTGATTCGCTATTTTTCAATGAGCGCACCAATGTCAAAATCAGAATTTGAAGACAAAACGGAGCAAGAACTCGCTAAAATTATTTACAAAGAAGCTTTTGCGCATTACGAGTCTAAAATGGAACGCAATGCAGACCTGGCTTTTCCCGTTATTAAAAATGTTTACGAAAACCAAGGGGATAAGTTTAAAAGAATTGTCGTGCCTTTTACAGATGGCAACAAAACCCTTCAAGTCATTACAGATCTTGAAAAATCTTACCAGACAAACGGAAAACAATTGGTAACCGATTTTGAAAAAAATATTTCACTGGCCATTATTGACGATGCATGGAAAACGCATTTAAGAAAAATGGATGAGCTCAAACAATCTGTTCAGCTAGCGGTTCATGAACAAAAAGACCCGCTTTTGATTTATAAATTTGAATCGTTTGAATTGTTTAAGGAAATGATTGACCAGGTCAATAAAGATGTTATTTCTTTTTTGTTCAAAGGAGAAATTCCACAAGAAACTGCGAATACCATTCAAGAAGCAAAAACAAGAGGAAGAGAAAAAGTTCAAACCACAAAAGACGTCATTCCAAACATGGATGAACGTGCCGCACAATCAAGAGCTGCTGGAAACACACAAAGGGCACCGCAAGTTGCGGAAACTATTGTTCGCGAACAACCTAAAATCGGTCGCAACGACAAAGTAACCATAAAAAATGTGATGAGTGGTACGAGTAAAACGCTGAAGTATAAACAAGCTTTACCACTGATCCAAAAAGGAGAATGGGTACTGATAAGAGAATAAAAAATTATTTCAACTTCAATATAAAATTGGGGTCCGGACAATTATCTTTATAAAACTCAACTTCATTGGCATTACAAACTCCGGGATAATCGCCAAAATTTCCTTGTAAATCTTCAATAATTTGAAAATGTAAATGCGGCGGATAGTCTCCGTTTACCTTAGGACCGCCTAAACGCCCAACAATAGCACCTGCTTGAATCTTTTGCCCTGTATATAAGGTTGCAATTGAATCCAATGATAAATGCCCGTACAGTGTGAAAAACACAAAGTCTTGCAAGTGGTGTTCCAAAATCAGCGTCGGTCCATAGTCTCCAAAAGCAGTGTTGTTCTTGAAGCTGTGAACCATCCCATCAAATGCAGCCAAAACAGGGGTTTTTTCAGCGCACCACAAGTCCAATCCTAAGTGGATGTTTCGTTGCTGTTCTAAAGATTCATTCTGAAAATGAATGCTGCGATTGTAAATCAATCTTTTTTCCATATAACCACCATAGGCGATTGTTTTGGAATGGCTTTTCAGAAAATGATTGATAAAACTTAAAAATGATTCGGAAGCTGCAAAATCGATGCTTTCAAGTGCTATATTAGAATCTGATAAATCGATTGGTATATAAGAATTAAAATCAATCTCAGGAGCCATCAGTCTAACACTTTTCCCAACAGTATATTTTAAAAAATCTGATAAGGTCATTTGTTAAAGTTAAGGATTGAAAAATCGAAAATCCGAGGCTTTTTTGATTAAAAAATACTACTGTAAATTGATAAATCTAGTTTTTAATTTACTGAAAAATACATAAAATAAATAGCCAGAAATGACACCAAAAGCCAAGCCACAAACAACATCTAGCGGGTAGTGTTTTCCAATGTAAATTCGGCTATACCCCACCATTAAACTCCAAGGAATCATTAAAAAAATGAATTTTTTATATTTTGATTTCAACATTAGAATAGTAAAAACAGCCGCTGCCATGGAATTTGAGGAGTGCCCAGAAAAGAATCCAAAACCATGACAATCGCCCAATCTTAAAAACTCTACAACCCCTTCCTGTGCACAAGGTCTTAAACGCTCAAAACCATCTTTAAAAAGATTGGTAACTTGATCGGTGAATGTAATCATAGCGGCCAGGCACAAAACTAGCAACACTACCCCTTTTTTGCCAAGACCTTTGGTCATTAAAAACAACAATAAAACATAGAGTGGAATGGAAGACCATTTGTTGGTAACAGCAAACCAAAATCCATCCCAGGGCTCCTGCCCTAAATTGTTCAGGTAAAGTAATAGCTCACGATCAAATTCTAAAATATAATCAAGCATAGTTTTTATTCTTTTTCATATTTCTCAACTTCTAAATCGTAAAAAACAGAGGCCTGGACAATC
>NZDM01000021.1 GCA_002690085.1 Flavobacteriaceae bacterium | reverse complement strand
GTTCCAGCAAAGCCAGCCTCGTCAACATCAAAACAGCCATCGGAATCGGCATCCAGTTCCGTAAAATCTGGTAGGCCATCGCTGTCAGAGTCTAAAGGAACTATGGGTTCTGCTATATCGGATACGCCATTAGAATTACCATCGGCAAAGCCTAAATCAATTTGTCCATTATTATCTAGATCTTGGGTGTTAACTCCAATACCTGCTTCAAATAAATCGTACAAACCATCATTATCACTGTCTAAGTCCAAATAATCATAGACAAAATCTGAATCTGAATCTACAGGATTTTGTGCATTGTCGTGATGGCCATCATTATTGCTGTCATTGGCTTCCAATGTATCGACCATACCATCTTGATCAGCATCCAGTATTGAATTTCCACTTTCAATAAGATCATAAATACCATCATTGTCACTGTCCAAATCAAAATTATCCGTAATGGAATCGCCATCAGAGTCCACAGCACGACAGCTTTGTGTTAGTTGAAAAGCCACCTCATTGGAATTAATTTCAGAACTGTTAATGTATTTAATTTCGAACTGAGTTGCATTTTGGCTTTGAAATGAAAAGGTACCGCCTCCTGTTGCCAAACTGGCGGCATTGAGTTTAAATCTGATTTCAAAGGCGGTAAAACTTGTAATATTATTATCATAAACGCCATCGTAATTGACATCAATCAGCAATTGATTGTCGGGGTTATAAACAGAAACGGTCTCATCATAAGGTACACTCAAAATATAGAGTTCAGAATCTTCCATAGCACCACTGGATTGTGCTGCCGAAGCTTGCTCAATCCTAAACTGGGTTGGCGCATCAAAACTGAGTTGGTAAGTCGTTGTGCTTTGAATTGTACCGACGGTTGGTGCTGCGCTCAAAAGCATAGATTGATCTGAAAACCCTTGAAAGGGAACCGCTACAGTATTGGCGGTACTTGACACAAAAGTTGAAGTAAAATATGGCCCTGAACTGGCCGAAAGGTCAAAATTGAAATCGCAATTAGATTCTAGAACGTTTAAAATTCCATCGTTGTCAAGATCGTAATCCAAATTATTATTCACACCATCATTATCATAATCGCCTGCACAGACACTGACTGGAATATTATCTGATAGAACGGATGAGCAATCAAGAATAACCCCTTCCAATTGGTAAAACCCAGGAGAACTCGGGATGTAGGTTTCGTTCGTAGCACCAGCGATGCTAGCCCCATTGTAAAACCATTGATAGGCATCAAATGTTTCTTCACTGCCTAGACTCAGTTCTATAAAAGGTATACACAGCTCTTGAGTGGCAACGTCAATGGCGTCTGATGCAATTTCAGGCTTAAAAATAAATCCCGAATAAAAACCACCAAGGGCTGCAGCGCCATTGGCACCATAATAAGAAACATAAATTTGTCCGTCGGACACAACACTTACGTTACCCGAAAGTCCACCAATTAAATAGGTTACATAATTCGAATTTCCGTTCACATTTTGAGGGATCGCCGTGGTTGGACTGCCATTGACACTTACAACAGCGCCCGCTTCTGCGACAACTGTAACACCGCCATTAAATGTGACGTCACCAGATCCTGAGGATTGAATAAGTGGAATGTTGTCAATGGAGCGTGGGGCCTTGCAGTTTAGAGGCGGCACAAAAAATAGCTCTTGATTCGCTTCGCTGTTTGTGCCTCCAATCCCCTGATAAGCAAAGGTTGTCTTAGAAGTCCAAACATAGAGGTTACCCCCTGGGTTTGAACCGGATAAAGATTGGGTGCTAAAATTACTACCATCAATACTGATGTATTCTCCAGCATTTACGGTAGTGAGCAGACTTCCCGATGAAGAATCTCCATTGATCCAAACTTCGGTATTGTCGTAATGCGCTACTATCAATGGCCTTTCAATGGCGTCAAAACCATTGGCACGCACAAAAATGTATTCACTAAATTCCTGACCGTCAATGGCAATGGTTTCCAATGGTGCAATTTGGTCAATCCCCGCATCGCGACCATTTTGATTAAAATTAGTCCCATTTAAAGAGCCGCAGTTGACGACAATGGGCTTGTTGGAAGTGACCAACGCACCAATAAGACCATCTCTATTAGAAGTTATTTCAGCTGGATTCAAGGCAATAACATAAGACTCTCCAGCATCCAAGACTGTTGAAAGCGGCGTATTATTTTCGATAATAATATCTACTGGAAGGTCAGAAAAATCAACCTGAGTATTGTTTTCGGTGGCCATCACAGACACAAAATTCATATAATCTCTATTGTTGGATGAAAATGTTTTTAGATTTGTAAAGGTTCCAACCCTAAACGTTTTGCCAAGACCCGACAGTCCTTTAGAAACCAATGACCCTGCTTGATTTTGATTTCCAGCAATGAGACGAATGGAAGCATAAACAGGTTTTTCTGATTGAATTATATAGCCTTTATTTGATACAGAGCTTGCAGTATTGGAAACCGGCAGTATAAATGGAGTATTGTCTCCAATTCCTATATAAATCTCTAACGGACTTGTGTTTGAAACGGTATAATTTATAACACCACTCCCAACCTGGTTGACCGCGACATTGACAGGGTTTTCATTAGGTGTTGAAATGTGTAAATATTGATTTTGAGGTATGGCATTATTATCTAAAGCAGCTGTTATGGGTGGGATGTAATGGGTGCGGCTTAATTGTGCCTGTAAAAGCCCATAGCAAATCAAAAAGACAATGCTAAAAAAAGATCTTATTGTGATATACTTAAAAACGAACAAGGTTTAAATTTTTTGATTATTTTGTTTAACTTATTATCAATAAAGTTAAATATAAGTTTAAAATCTTTAGTACAAAAGAGTTAATTGTATTTTAAAATTTAGGTTTTGTAGTTTGAGGGGTTTCAAAGAAGCAAAGAATAACTTACTTTTGTTATTAATCTAGACAAAATGAATACTACTGCGGTTGTAAATCACATCACCAAATGGTTAAAGTCTTATGCCGATAAAACCAATATCAAAGGGTTTGTTGTCGGGGTATCAGGGGGGATTGATTCAGCAGTAACTTCTACATTGTGTGCCAAAACCGGACTGAGTCTGTGGTGTTTAGAGATGCCGATTCATCAAACACCTAGTCATGTAAGCCGAGCCCAAGAACACATCTCCCATTTAAAAAATACCTTCTCTAATGTTGACTCCTCTAGAGTTGACCTAACCCCTACTTATGAGGCTTTGAAATCAGAAGTGTCTTCAGATGGCACTCAAGACGAAATTGAGATGGCGCTTGCCAACACACGCGCAAGATTGCGAATGGCAACGCTGTATTATCACGCTGGACTCAAAGGGTTTTTAGTGGCAGGCACAGGAAATAAAGTTGAAGATTTTGGGGTCGGTTTTTACACAAAATATGGTGATGGAGGGGTCGATTTAAGTCCTATTGCAGACCTTTTAAAATCTGAAGTTTATGAATTAGGAGCACAACTTAATGTTCCCAAAAGCATTATGGAGGCCGCTCCAAGTGATGGTCTTTTTGAAGATGCTCGAAGCGATGAAGACCAAATTGGGGCTTCTTATCCAGAGTTAGAATGGGCCATGGCTATGAAAGATCTAGGGAAAACTGCAGTTGATTTTACGGGCAGAGAACTAGAGGTTTTTAATATTTTCATGCAATACAACACTGCAAATTCCCACAAAATGAACCCGATTCCTGTTTGCGTGATTCCTGAAACAGTTAGAAAAATGGAATCATGATTAGGGTGCTTATCGCTGACCACCAACCCATTGTAAGCTATGGAATTCGCATGCTTTTTGAATCTTCATCAGACATTAAAATCGTCAATTCTGTAAACACCAAAAAACAATTGATGGATTATTTAAAAAAGGGAAGCATTGATGTTGTGCTTTTGTCATTAGACTTCGGGGACTCCAATGGCATCACCATTTTGAGAAATATAAAAAAGGAGTTCAACGAAATTAGAGTGCTTATTTTCAGTTCACAAGCTGAAAATATTTATGCAGCGAATACCATTAAAACGGGCGCTTCGGGATACCTTTCAAAATCAGCAACAACAGCTACAATTAAAAGAGCAATTCTAAAAGTTTTTAAAGGTGGTATTTATGTCAGCAATGCCATGGCAAGAAAATTGACTTTTGAAAAAACCCAGGAACAAACAAATTTATACAACAAACTCTCCACACGGGAAATTGAAGTATTAAATTTAATTTGTAGCGGTAAGAAAAACAACGAAATGGCTGTCGAATTGAACATCAACCCAAAAACAGTAAGCACCTACAAGACCCGTCTTATGAAGAAACTGCAAGTCAATAACATCATTGCGTTGATTGATTTGGGAAGGCAAAAAAATTAATCAGAGAACTCTGTTAAGCTTTCTTGAAAGCAACATTTTTAAATTGGAATAATTTAAAACGTCTTCTAAAACTTCGGAATGATCCTTTGAAACGTCTTGTGTCTTGATTTTAAATTCTGTTACTTTTTGATCAATTAAAAAACATCTTAAGCTCAAAATCGTTTCACTAACAAGTTGAGAAATACTCAAATCTTTGGGTTTTGGAAAAATATTATTTTTCTCCCAATTGTGGAGGCGATAGCGTTCATCATTCATTAAAATTGAGGTAATAATTGCGGCTAACTTGGGATCAATGCGTTGTATGAAATTATCAAATGAAAATGATTCAGACTGATTTAAATGATCAATAATTAGATAATAAATCGTTTTAAAATCTGCATTACTAAATTGCATTTCGTCTTCTTGTAAATCTAAATAGATTTTCTCAAAGACCTTGGCTTTATGTGTTACAGGCTCCAAAACAAGCACTCCATCTTCGTTTTCTTTTAAAATCAAATCTTCAAAGTCTTCAGATCGATTGCCATACAACAACAGAACCTCAATGATTTTTTGTTCTAGTTCAAATTGAATGTTTACTTTTTTGGGAGCGGAAGTGGCTTTGACAACCTCAAAGGATTTCTTTTCCTTTTGATAGTTTTTGTTGGCTTCGGCGTTGCTTTTTTTCAACATTTGAGCCAGTGTGCTAAAAAGTACTTCTTCGCTTATGTCCATGATTCTGGCACATTCACGCACATAAATCTCTTGTTTTATTTGATCCGAAATTTTAGAAATACTGCTGACCATGTCACGAATTAAATCCGCTTTGGCAATCGGGTCATTTGTGGCCTCTTTCATTAACAGAGATGCTTTGTAGGCTATAAAATCCTTAGCATTTTCTTTGAGGTACTGCTGCAATTCCTCCATTGTATTTTTCTTGGCAAAACTGTCGGGATCCTCTCCTTCTGGAAACGTACATATTTTGACATTCATCCCTTGTTCCAAAATCAAATCAACCCCTCGTAATGCGGCACGAATCCCAGCCGCATCACCGTCAAACAGAACTGTAATGTTTTTAGTAAGCCTGTTTATGAGTCTGATTTGTTCGGCAGTCAGGGCCGTGCCTGATGAAGAGACGACATTTTTAATGCCTGTTTGATGAAATTGAATCACATCTGTGTAGCCTTCTACTAAATAACAATTGTCTTCTTTAGCGATGGTTTGTTTGGCAAAATAAATTCCATATAAAACCTTGCTCTTGTGATAAATGTCACTTTCTGGTGAATTAAGATATTTTGCTGCTTTTTCATTCTTGGCCAAAATACGACCTCCAAAACCCAATACACGTCCAGACATGCTGTGAATTGGAAACATGACACGTCCTTTAAATCGGTCAAATTGTTTCTCTTCTTTGATGATGGTCAGCCCTGTTTGCCCCAGGTATTTTAATTGATAGCCTTTTTTTAAAGCCGCATCCGTAAAACCACTCCAAGCATCTGTTGAATATCCAAGTTGAAATTTTTTAATGGTTTCAGGAGTGAAACCCCGTTCTTTAAAGTAGCTCAATCCAACCGCTTTTCCAGCATCTGTTTTATGCAGTGTGTTTTGAAAATAAGTGTTGGCAAATTCCGAAACCAGAAACATACTTTCTCTTTCTCCTGCCGCTTCTTTTTGGGCGTCACTTTGGATAGTTTCTTCAATTTCAATATTGTATTTTTTAGCCAAATACCGGATGGCCTCAGGATAGGTGAAATGCTCGTGCTCCATTAAAAATGAGACGGCAGTGCCGCCTTTACCTGTAGAGAAATCCTTCCAAATTTGTTTTACTGGAGACACCATAAAACTCGGGGTGCGCTCTTCACTAAAGGGACTGAGACCTTTAAAATTACTGCCCGCTTTTTTGAGTTGCACAAAATCACCAATGACCTCTTCTACACGGGCCATGTTAAACACTTGATCTATTGTTGACCTTGAAATCAATTTTATGGTTTTATTAAAGTTAAATATTCAGTACAAACGTAAAGATATAAAATCTAATATATTTTAAATATAAAATAAAGAGATGAAAGACAAAGGTTTATTTATTGCGATCAATGACATAGTTTACCATCATTACCAAGGCTTCTTTGTATTTAGATTCTGGATAATGTTGAATCAATTCAAGCGCTTGAGTTTGGAATTCTTTCATTTTTGATACTGCATAATCCAAGCCTCCGTTGTCTTTAACAAATGCAATGACCGCTTTGACTCTTTTGGGGTCTTTGTTATAGCGCTTAATGGAGTTTACAATCCAGTCGCGGTCTTTGTTGGAACAATTATTCAGTGTATAAATTAAGGGGAGTGTCATTTTTTGTTCTTTGATGTCTATGCCTGTTGGCTTGCCAATTTTTCGAGATCCATAATCGAATAAATCGTCCTTGATTTGAAATGCCATCCCAATAAGCTCTCCAAACTTTCTTAAAATTTCTACATCCTTAGAATGTGGTTTAACAGATGCAGCACCCAAACTGCAACAAGCCGCAATTAAAGTGGCTGTTTTCTGACGGATAATATTGTAATATATAGCCTCTGTAATATCTAAAGTTCTGGCTTTTTCAATCTGAAGTAGTTCGCCTTCACTCATTTCTCGAACCGCAACCGAAATGATTTTTAATAAATCAAAATCATTATTGTCAATACAGACTAAAAGTCCCTTAGACAATAAAAAATCCCCTACTAAAACAGCAATTTTATTTTTCCAAAGGGCATTTATGGAAAAAAAGCTTCGACGTTGATTGCTGTCATCAACCACATCATCATGAACTAGGGTTGCGGTGTGAATGAGTTCGATAACAGAAGCACCGCGATAAGTCCGCTCACTGAGCTCACCATTGGAAACCATCTTTGCAGATAAAAACACAAACATGGGGCGCATTTGTTTGCCCTTTCGATTGACAATATAATGAGTGATTCGATTTAGCAGAGCCACTTTACTTGACATAGAAAGGCGAAACTTTTTTTCGAAAAGTTCCATCTCAAAACTTATGGGTTTTTTTATGCGCTCAATGACTTTCAAATGCAAATATTTATTTGCAAAATTAAGCATATAAAAACAAATGCGTGTGAGGCGAAAATTAAATTTTAACGACTGCTAAAGAAAAAATAAGTTTTAGCTAAAAATTGGGGGCGCTTGGGTTTGAAATAAAGGTTCAAACATAAAAATCAAATAACCAATTTTTTTAATATTTTAAAGATTAATATTAGTAAATTTTTCTTTAATTATGTCTGCTGTAGATTTATTTTCTATTTTACTTTCTAACCAAGAAATTATATCCAGGTATAAAAAAGCACGCCTTTCATAGGGGTGATCTTCATAAGTCAAAAGTTTTTGGTGTAAACCCCTAAAAGCGGCTTTTAGTTCGTTTGGATAGATGTCACCTAAACTCTTTAAAAAGGAAACCATTTCTTTTTGAACCGCATATAAATCTTCCATTTTAATCAAAAACTTATAGGTGTTTTTGATAAGGCGATCGAGTTGGTAGTCAAAACCTGCCTCATAATGTGCCACTAAATTTAAAATTCGAGAAAAACACAACAAATCCTCTCTCATCTGCAGAGACTTATTATTAATGATTTTGGAAAGAAAGCAAATGGCGTTTTCATAATCACCGGTGCCAAAATACAAGCTAGCTATCTTATAGTAAAACACCATCACATGATGTTCGTCTATTTGGTTGGCATGTGTCTTCAAACCTTCAAGCACCTCTTCAATTAAAGGAAGGCCCTCGGTGAAACTACCTTCCATAAAATGTAAATTAATCTTATTAGTATACAGGTAAAGAAACACCAAGCCGTCAATATTATCGTCATGAGGGAACGACGCTTTTTGAGTTATTTGTTCAAAATCGTTTAAAACATTTTTAAATTTTTGATGGTGCTTTATGAAAAATAAGGCCTCTAAAAGATACTGGTATCCTCTTAAGAAAAATACAGGATTTAAAGGAATCATAGCCTCATTATCATAAAACAAGTCCACCCATTTACGGGAGTATTTATAACAAGACTTGAAGTCTTGAATTAAAAAACTATACCAAAGATGAGACTTGTAAAGCCAAAGTTTTTCTCTAAACCCCAATGCTTCAATTTTAAATTTTGGCATTCTTTTATCAAAATAATCCGTCACTTTTTCATGCTCTGCATTATTTTTTACATAACCTGTTTTTAAAAACAACCCATACAATTGTAGAGATAAATTGGACAACTTGCTAGCAATAACATTCTGACGGCTCAATTCTTTGGCTTGAATTGTTAATGCGTCAGCCCTGTTACTAAGACTTCTTGTGATGTATTGAGATTCTATGACTTTTTCAAGTTCAACTATCTCATACGCAATATTTTTTTCCTGGTTTTTAATAGCTAATGCCTTCGCCTTATCTAGTATTTTCAAACTTTGATTGTATAGCCCTTTGTGGTACAAAATAGTGGCAAAATCCAATTGCTCCCTCAGTTGTATTCTCAAATTTTGATGAGAAGGATTCAGTTTTAAGCTTATAAGTATCTGCTTGTATAAATGGGCTTTTAAATTGGAAAGCTGTTGTTTTTTTACAAATCCTTGCTTTAAGATAAGTTTTTCATCGTAAACGTTAAGCCGTTCTAACAACTTAAACAGCAACAAAAACTTTGAATCTTCATTCACGCCCAATCTACCGACATAAAGCTTAAACTGTCGCTTTTCAGACTTGGTTAGTGATTTCACCAAGACAAACAAATTGTCTTTTGTAAGTTTAGTCATAATTAAATAATGCACTTAACACTATGATATTCATATTATTACGTTAAAACACCCCTGGTTAATCATTGTAAATTTATGAAAATAATTTAGGTTTAAAATTCAAAAAAAATTAAATTCGTCATGCAATACAATATAGAATATATTATATAGAAATGTCCACCACAAACATTCAAATATTTGACACTACTTTAAGGGATGGAGAGCAGGTGCCTGGATGCAAGCTCAACAAAGCTCAAAAAACAGTTATCGCGGAGCAATTAGACCTGTTGGGCGTGGATATTATTGAAGCGGGATTCCCAGTGTCTAGCCCTGGAGATTTTGCATCGGTTGAAGCCGTTTCAAAAATCGTTAAGAATGCGACTGTTTGCGGATTGAGCCGCTCTGTAGAAAACGATATTAAAACTGCTGCTGAAGCTCTAAAATATGCCAAGATGCCCAGAATTCATACAGGCATTGGAACTTCAGATTCACACATTAAATTTAAATTTAACTCGAACAGAGACGCTATTATAGAACGTGCTGTTGCCGCGGTGCGTTATGCAAAATCATTTGTGGAAGACATAGAGTTTTATGCGGAAGACGCGGGCCGAACGGATAACGAATATCTTGCAAAAGTTTGTGAAGCTGTCATTAAAGCTGGAGCCACCGTTCTAAATATTCCGGATACAACAGGGTATTGCCTTCCTCATGAGTACGGTGCTAAAATAAGGTACCTTAAAGAGAATGTAAAAGGAATTAAGAAAGCCACTTTATCTTGTCATTGTCACAATGATCTTGGGCTAGCCACAGCAAATTCTATTGAAGGTGCTATCAACGGGGCGGGTCAAATTGAATGTACCATTAACGGCATCGGCGAACGTGCAGGCAATACCGCATTAGAGGAAGTAGTCATGATCATGAAGCAACATCCAAACCTAAAATTGGACACCAATATTAACACCTCCATGCTCTATGGCATCAGCCAACTAGTTTCTGATAATATGGGAATTTACACCCAGCCCAACAAAGCCATCGTCGGTGCCAATGCATTTGCGCACAGCTCAGGAATTCACCAAGACGGTGTCATAAAAAATAGAGGGACCTATGAAATCATAGACCCAAAAGATGTTGGTGTTACCGAATCGGCTATTGTTCTTACAGCCAGATCTGGTCGCGCCGCCTTGGCTTACAGGGCAAAAAATGTTGGATATGAGCTTACAAAACTACAACTCGATGTCGTTTACAAAGATTTTCTAAAATTTGCAGATTTAAAAAAAGAAATAAATGACAATGACATCCACAAAATCATGGAGTCTAGTGCTATTTACAATGAACTCCGCTGATTTATGAAAAAGACACTTTTTGATAAGGTTTGGGATGCGCATGTTGTGGAGTCTATTGAAGATGGACCTCAGATACTGTACATCGATAAGCATCTTATTCATGAAGTTACAAGCCCTCAAGCTTTTAATGAATTAAAAGAAAGAAAGATTCCGATTTTTAGGCCACATCAAATTGTAGCCACAGCGGATCACAATACGCCTACAACAGATCAACATCTACCAGTCAAAGATGCTCTTTCTAGAAAACAACTTGAACAACTTTCAAAAAATTGTTTAGAAAATAACATTACACTATACAAACTCGGTCATAAATACAATGGGATTGTCCACGTTATGGCGCCAGAGTTAGGCATTACTCAGCCAGGCATGACCATGGTGTGCGGAGACAGCCATACCTCAACACACGGCGCTTTTGGAACGATCGCTTTTGGTATTGGAACAAGTCAAGTCGCCCAAGTATTTGCAAGCCAATGTCTTTTACTCAAAAAACCAAAGCGCCTACGTGTAACTGTAAATGGCACACTCAAAAAAGGGGTTTTAGCCAAAGATGTTATTCTTTATATTATATCAAAATTGGGCACCAATTCAGGAACGGGTTATTTCTGTGAATATGCAGGAGATGTTTTTGAAAATATGAGTATGGAAGGTCGAATGACCGTCTGTAACATGAGCATTGAAATGGGAGCTAGAGGTGGTATGATTGCTCCAGATCAAACTACTTTTGACTATATCAAAGGCCGCAAGTTTGCGCCTAAAGGAACTGAGTTTGAGAAAAAAATTGAATATTGGAAAACACTCCCAACGGACGAAGGAGCTAAATTTGACAAAGAATATTATTTTGATGCTAAAGACATCGCACCCATGATTACTTACGGGACCAATCCTGGCATGGGCATTAAAATATCCGATGTCATTCCTGTGGAAAACGATCCATCCTTTGAAAAATCTTTGGAATATATGGATCTTAATGCTGGAGAGTCTTTACTAAACAAGCCAATCAATTTTGTATTTATTGGCAGTTGCACCAATTCTAGAATTGAAGATTTCAGAGTGGCTGCCAGTTATATAAAAGGCAAACAAAAAGCAAAAAATGTAACAGCTTGGTTGGTTCCAGGAAGTCGACAAGTGGAGGCGCAAATCAAATCGGAAGGCTTACAGAGTATTTTTGAAGCAGCTGGATTTGAACTGAGACAACCCGGATGTTCGGCTTGTCTTGCCATGAATGATGATAAAATCCCGCAAGGTGAGTACTGTGTATCTACCTCAAATAGAAATTTTGAAGGCCGACAAGGCCCTGGTGCCAGAACCATATTGGCTAGCCCATTAGTGGCTGCAGCAACTGCGGTTGAAGGAAAAATTATTGATNTTANTCAAAATNTNNTNTAATGGAGAAATTTANAACCCTTAAATCGNNAGCAATTCCNCTCAATATCGCCAATNTAGATACCGATCANATNATNCCTGCAAGGTTNTTAAAAGCCACGGATAAAAAAGGNTTTGGAGACAATGTTTTTAGAGATTGGCGCTANGACAAAGACCANAATTTNAAGCCTGANTTCCCNCTTAANAACCCNAAACATAGCGGAAGTATTCTTGTGGCAGCNGACAACTTTGGCTGTGGCTCNAGTCGAGAACATGCCGCCTGGGCCTTGGTAGGTTATGGTTTTAAAGTGATTNTTTCAAGTTTTTTCGCTGATATTTTTAAAGGNAATGCCCTCAACAANGGTTTGCTNCCCNTTCAAGTNTCTGAAGCATTTCTAAAGGCACTTTTNGAAGTTATTGNCAAGGATTCCAATNCCNCTTTAANNGTCAATTTAGAAACGCAATGTTTGTCGGTNGANNNTACAAATTTAANNACTAACTTTGANATTGATCCNTACAAAAAAACATGTCTNATCAATGGCTATGATGATATTGATTACTTGATAAGCCAAAAAGAAAAAATTGAGNCNTTCGAGCATNTAAAAAAANATTAATTATGAATCTAAAAATTGCCGTATTNCCTGGAGATGGTATAGGCCCCGAGGTNACCGAGCAAGCTGTTAAAGTTTTAAACGCGATTGCCATAAATTTTAATCATAAATTTANTTACACTTATGCCGATGTGGGCGCCATNGCCATAGANAATCACAATNATCCNTTNCCNGAGACAACACTCCAAATTTGCAAAAAAAACNATGCCATTTTNTTTGGTGCGATTGGCGACCCAAAATACGATAACGATCCNTCGGCTAAAATCAGACCAGAGCAAGGNCTTTTAAAACTCCGAAAAGAATTGGGATTATTTGCAAACATACGCCCTGTAAAAGCTTACAAAACACTCTTAAAAAAATCGCCGCTGCGGAAAAAAATCATCAAGGGAACCGATATTAGTATTTACAGAGAGCTCACTGGAGGGTTGTATTTTGGAGAAAAAAAATTAAGCGAGGATGGCAATACAGCTTCAGATTTGTGCACCTATTCACGCCATGAAATTGAGCGGATTACACACATGGCGTTCAAGGCGGCAAAATCAAGAAATAATAAGGTAACTTTGGTTGACAAAGCCAATGTTTTGGAAAGCTCTAGACTCTGGAGAAAAGTCGTCACAGAAATTGGAAAGCAATATCCTAAAGTTAATTTAGATTTTTTATTTGTGGACAACGCTGCCATGCAAATGATTCAAAACCCAAAACAATTTGATGTCATCCTAACAGAAAACTTATTTGGAGACATTATCAGCGACGAAGCCAGTGTGATTGGAGGTTCTATTGGTTTATTGGCTTCTGCCTCTGTGGGAAATAAATATGCCATGTTTGAACCTATACATGGTTCCTATCCACAAGCGACTGGAAAAGGCATTGCCAATCCAGTGGCCTCTATTTTGTCTGCGGCCATGCTGTTAGATCACTTTGAATTGTATGAAGAAGCGAAAATGATTCGCAAAGCCGTGGACAAATCACTCATATTACAAATTACCACCCCTGACTTGAATAAGAAATTTGACAATGTTACCACAAGTAAAGTCGGGGATTTTATTGAAGATTTCATCAATAATCCAGAAGATTCTAATTTAAATTTCACTAACATATATCTGGGCCAATCTACAATTATCTAAACTAAAAAATTCAACAAAAAAAGCCTCATGCGTTGCATGAGGCTTTTTTTTGTTACAATTTAATGGTTTTGCCTTTACCGTCTTTAAAACGATGTTCGAGGTATGTGTAAGCATCTCTTGGCATTATTTTCACCCAAACCTTGTATTGAAAAAACCATTTCAATCTTATGGATGGGAACCCTTTGGTTATAAAGGCGGCTATAAAAGGATGTGTGTTTAAGGTCACCTTTTTATTGCCTTTTTTAATAATTAAATCTAATTGATGATTGATTTTGTCAATCAAAACAATGGGTGCTTCAACTTCAAGGCCAGTTGGACCATTGGGGTTGGGCTCTTTCGTTTTGATATTCATTTCAGGACGAACACGCTGACGTGTTATTTGAATAAGGCCAAACTTACTGGGGGGCAAGATTTTGTGTTTGGCGCGATCCTCCTTCATTTCATCTTTTAGGTGGTTGAAAAGTTTTCTTCGGTTCTGAGCATTGCTCATGTCAATAAAATCGACCACAATAATACCGCCCATATCACGAAGTCTAAACTGTCTTGCTAGCTCTGTGGCTGCAATCATATTGACTTCAATGGCTGTATCTTCTTGGTTTTTTTCTTTACTAGTTCTGTTGCCACTATTGACATCCACAACATGGAGGGCTTCAGTATGTTCTATAATTAAATAGGCTCCTTTAGGCAAACGAACTGTTTGACCAAATGAGACTTTAATTTGACGCTCTATACCAAACTTTTCAAAAATTGGTGTTTTGGAATTGTAAAATTTTACAATATTTTCCTTGTGAGGTGCGATTTCAAAAATATAGTCTTTGATTTTTGCACAAAGATCAATGTTGTCTACATTAATTTTTGTGAAGCTGTCATTGAAAATATCTCTCAAAATTGAAGAAGCTTTATTCATCTCTCCAAGAACTTTACTAGGGGTGTGTGCATTAGGTATGCGTTTACACACATCTTCCCATTTGCGATAAAGATTTTGTAAATCTCTATCTAGTTCTGCAACTTTTTGACCCCTAGCAACTGTTCTAATAATGACTCCAAAACCTTTTGGAGCGATGCTCTTCACCAATCGCTTGAGGCGTTCTTTTTCNGCACGGCTTTCTATTTTTTGTGAAATAGAAATNCGATTTGAAAAAGGAACTAAAACCAAGTAGCGCCCAGCAAATGAAATCTCTGAACTTATTCTTGGGCCTTTTGTGGATATNGGTTCTTTCACAATTTGNACCAACAATGTTTGANTGGTTTTTATANCCTGATCAATTTTACCNTCTTTNTNAATNTCTTTCTCATATGGAAAATCCTTTAGAGAAAAATCANTTTGTTTNCCTGTGCTTACACGTTTCATGAATTTCATTAAAGAAGGAAGTTTTGGACCTAAATCATGGTAATGCAAAAATGCATCTTTTTGATAGCCTACATTTACAAATGCGGCATTCAGTCCAGGTATAGACTTTCTGACTTTGGCGATAAACACATCGCCAACAGAAAATTTATTATTATCCTTGTCCTTTTGATATTCAATAAGTTTACCTTCTTTTAATAAGGCAAAATCAACATTGTCTGAATTGGATCGAATTATTAATTCTTTGTTCATAATGTTAATTTTAATCTGTACAATTAATTTTGTACAGATGGATTGTACAATAATTCTTTGACTTACCACAAGCTTTTAAAAAGTGTGGTAAGGACTTGTGGTGTATTATGACCACAAGCATCACAGGATTTAATCCCGATAAATTCATAATTTACAACAAGGTAAAGTTGAAAAATACATGAATTTGATGTCAATGAACGTTCTTTAAAAAATCGAAAAAAGCAGCCAGGGAACTTTCTCAGTTTACTTTTTTTTATGTCGATTTGCACGACGTCTTTTTTTACGCTTATGCGTAGCTACCTTGTGTCTTTTACGTTTTTTACCACTGGGCATATATAAACTTTGTTTATTTTATTAATTAATTAACTTTTACCTTCTTTTTCACACCTTCAATAAATATTTTTGAAGGTTTAAATGAAGGTATATTGTGTGCTGGTATCTTTATTGATGTGTTTTTCAAAATATTTCTACCGATTTTTTCCGCACGTGTTTTAACCACGAAACTACCAAAACCTCTTAGGTAAACGTTATTTCCAGATTCTAAAGACCCTTTGACTTCTGACATGAAAGATTCTACGGTTGCTAATACATCCGTTTTTTCAATGCCTAAATCGTTCGAGATTTTAGTTACTATTTCTGCCTTAGTCATAATTTGTTTATATAAGTTAATGTTATCTGAGGGGATGCAAATATATGTATTTTAAATTCAATATTTCAAAGCTATATAATTAAAATTTAAACGCTGAATAGTTTATTTTTGTATCTCACGCCTATAAGAAATGGATTTTAATTCTGATTTAATTCAATGGTACTCTTTACATAAAAGACCGCTCCCCTGGCGTGAAACTAAAGATCCCTACAGGATTTGGCTTTCTGAAATCATACTGCAGCAAACACAAATCAAACAGGGCCTACCCTACTATTTAAAATTTACCGCAAACTATCCAACGGTGTTTGACCTTGCAAAAGCATCAGAAGACGAAGTCCTTAAACACTGGCAAGGTTTGGGTTATTATTCACGAGCACGCAACCTCCATAAAACCGCAAAATATGTTGCAGAAGAATTAAAAGGCGTTTTCCCTAAAACATATAAAGAACTTTTAACGCTCAAGGGGGTTGGAGATTACACGGCTAGTGCTATTGCTTCGATTTGTTACGAAGAGCCTGTTGCGGTTGTGGATGGCAATGTTTACAGAGTGTTATCGCGTTGTTTTGGTGTTGATACCCCCATAAATTCAACTGAAGGCGTTAAAC
Organism: Flavobacteriaceae bacterium; assembly: GCA_002690085.1. Classification (GTDB taxonomy): domain Bacteria; phylum Bacteroidota; class Bacteroidia; order Flavobacteriales; family Flavobacteriaceae; genus UBA3537. The sequence continues at coordinate 628 of NZDM01000021.1, read as the reverse complement.
AATTTAAGCGATTGGCCATGTCATTGCTGCCAAAAAATAATATTGGAGACTACAACCAAGCCTTGATGGAGTTTGGGGCAAAACAATGCAAGCCAAAATCTCCAGACTGTTCTAATTGCCCTGTAGATTCTGAATGTGCTGCATTGGCCACTGCAAGTATTCAGAAATTACCTATTAAATTAAAAAAGATTAAAATTAGAAAACGTTATTTAAACTTTTTAGTACTGTTGACTAAAAATCACAAAACTGTTTTGGAGAAAAGAATTGAGAAAGGGATATGGCAAAATTTATATCAATTCCCAATGCTTGAATCAGAAACATCAATTTCAAAAAAGGAGCTGTTGGCCAATTCAAATTTTAAGAAAATACGTGAGCTTAAATTAAAAAATGTAACGTTGTTCAATTCAAAGGACATTCTTCATAAATTAACACATCAAGAATTGCATGTAAAATTTTGGATAATTCAAATAAAAAATGATGTTCACAATGGCATTTCATGGGCAGAGGTGCAGGCACGTGCAGTTCCAGCCGTTATTGCGCAATTTGTTAAGGGTTTTAATCCTTAAATTGTAATTATTTAAATATATTTATATTTTCTTTACCTAAATACATAAAACATGTCTGGAAC
>NZDM01000020.1 GCA_002690085.1 Flavobacteriaceae bacterium | reverse complement strand
ACCTCAAGAGAACTAATAGCTTCTCCTGGAGCAGTGTACTCAAACAAGTGGTAAAAACCACTTTTTTTGTTTTGAATAGGGTAAGCTAATTTCTTTAGCCCCCAATCTTCTTTTGATACCATCTTAGCTCCTTTTGAAACAAGAAAATCTTCATATTTCTTTACTGTTTCCTTTATCTGGTCATCAGATAAAACGGGATTTAAGATGAAAACAGTTTCATAATGATTCATAATTTATTTTTTTAAATGCGTGCAAACTTAAGCAATTATTGCGGTTTTAACAACACAATTTTCATCTATTTGATTAATCTAAATAAAGTATTTGAACGTCTTTAATTGGTTTTAATCGATTTTTTTACTTAATTTTGTAAATTATTTCTGAGTTGTAGAACCTCAAACAAATTTATCATGACTCTAAATTCAATTGTAATTGACTCCAACGCGCTCCAGCGAATGGACACTGTGAAAAAAGCCAATGACCATGATGCTGTCAATTTATTGGCAGAATTTAGCTCCTGTATTGAGGCTAAAGAATTTTTATCTAATACAGATGTTGATCTAATTTTTTTAGAAATTGATATTCCTAATATGGGAGGCTTTGAGTTTCTTGATATTCTAAGTGCTTCAAAATTATCAGTCCCAAAGGTCATTATAATTTCGAAGCAAACTGAAGCGGCTTTTACTTCCTACAGCTATGGTGTTGCTGACTTCTTATCAAAACCACTGGACGTTGACCGGTTTGACAAAGCAATAAATAAAACACTTGCCTTGTTTGCTTCCACTAATGTTTTGAGAAAACCAAAAGAAAACCAGCATATTTTTGTTAAGAGCAACCTTAAGAAAAGAAAAGTTTTTATTAAAGATATTAAATGGGTAGAAGCACTTGGTGACTATGTAAAATTAATTACGACCAACGGCAGCTATGTAATCTTATCAACAATGAAAGCTTTTGAGAATGATTTGCCAGCAGGAAAATTTCTAAGAATTCACAAGTCTTACATCATCAACCTTAAAAAAATTGATCGCTACAACAGTCGTTTTGTTGAAATAGACAACTCACAAATCCCTTTAAGTCGCAACAAAAAAAATAACCTATCTAAAGCGCTAGAAGCAGGATATTAATTTTAATAATTATCGACATTTAGGACAATTCTCACGGATCTAAATGCCTTTGTACTCAAAAAGCTATTTTTAATTTTACTAAGTACTAACTTTGTCTTTTTTAAGGATTGTTCGTTTGGTATTTTAATCAGTATATTTTTGTGAAATAAATTTCTAATACGTGGTACGGGTGGAAATTCAGGTCCCAAAACATGGTCCTTAAATACCTGATAAAGTGCTGTTTTTAGCCAATCAGCACCTTCATTGACACGATTATAGTCTTTGTGTTTTAAAGTGATTTTTATAAGCCTGTAGTAAGGCGGATATTTGTATATACGCCGTTGGTAGGTTTGTTCCTCAAACATTTTGTGGTAATCATTTGTCGAAACCTGTTGCAATACATTGTGATTTGGATTAAAGGATTGAATCAATACTTGGCCTCTAACATCCCTCCTACCAGCACGGCCTGAAACTTGTTGCAGCAATTGAAAACTTCTTTCATGAGATCTAAAATCAGGAAAATTAATCAATTGGTCCGCGTTGAGCACACCAACCAGCTTCACATATCTAAAATCTAAACCTTTGGTAAGCATTTGTGTACCGACTAAAATATCAATGTATTTTTTCTCAAAACGGTCAATGATTTGATCATAGGCATATTTTCCTCGAGTCGTATCAAAATCCATGCGCGCAATAGAAGCACTTGGAAATAAAGCTTGTGCCTCTTCTTGAATTTGTTCAGTTCCAAAACCTTTATGGTTGATATCTACACCTCCGCATGCCATACAGATAGGTTGAACAGCGATGGTATAGCTACAGTAATGACAGCGCAATTGTTTGCTGTGTTGGTGATAGGTTAAACTGACATCACAATTGGAACATTGGGGAATATGACCACAACTATTACAAGATACTACTGGCGCATAACCACGTCTATTTTGAAATAAAATGACTTGATAACCCGAATCTAAAGTCACTTGAATTTCAGAAATTAAGCGGTCACTAAAATGACCTTTCATTTGTTTTCGCTTGTATTTGTCCTTTAAATCAACCAACTCAATACTAGGCAATATAACATTGTTATAACGTTTATTTAGATATACATAGCCATATTTTTTATGAATGGTAGCATTGTAGTAACTCTCAATACTTGGCGTAGCAGATCCTAAAATTGTTTTCGCATTAAAAAAATTTGCCAGCACAATGGAAGTGTCTCGCGCATGATAGCGCGGCGATGGATCAAATTGTTTATACGAAGGTTCGTGCTCCTCGTCAACTACAATCAACCCCAAATTAGAAAATGGAAGCAATAAGGATGAGCGGGCACCAATTACCACTCTTGCCTGCTCAGAATTTTTTAATACTTTCTGCCATATTTCTACCCGTTCATTGGGACTGAAGCGTGAATGGTAAACCACTACTTGAGATCCAAAAAATTGCTTGAGACGAAAAACCAATTGAGAAGTCAGAGCAATTTCAGGCACTAAAAATAAAGCTTGCTTCCCGTGACGCAAGACACTTTCAATTATTTTGATATAAATTTCCGTTTTTCCAGATGAGGTAACTCCGTGAAAAAGACAAACCGATTTCTCTTTTAAGTTATGATTTATGGCATCAAATGCGATTGACTGCTCTGGACTTAAAGCAATGTCCTGCTGGTCTTTGGAATTTTCAAATTTAATACGATCGACTTCAATAAAATAAGCTTCAAAAACCCCTTTATCAATCAGAGTTTTAATTTGAGAGGCGGTAGCATTAGTCTGGGTTTTTAAATCAGATACGGTAATTTGGCTTTTTTGACTTAACAAAGAAAAATACCCCGAAACAATGGCGCTTAACTTTTTCGCTCTTCTTAATTCCTGTTCAAGTTTGGCCAAGGAATCATTACCTAAGTATGAATTAGAAATTCTAACGCATCTTTCTAATTTGGGTTTAAACTTTTCTTTAAGACTTTGAGAGGTTGTTAAGATCTTAGCCTCCAACAAGGGGGTTAAAATAGAAAAAACATTCTTTTTATTGAGAATATTTTGGATGTCTCCTATTTTTAATCTTGATGCTAGTTCTAAGGCCTCTAATATTAAATATTGTTCGTCATTTAGTTGAATAGTATTGATATTTGCGTTGGGAACAAGCGCAACCAATGTTTCACTTTGCAAAAGAAACGCACTTGGAATGGCTGCGCTCATAACTTCTCCAATGCTACACATATAATACTTAGATATCCAATCCCATAACTTAAATTGAAAAACATTTACTATGGGTGCATTGTCTAAAATGCTATGAATGGACTTCACTTCATAGGCAATGGGTGCTTTACCGTGTAATTTTAATGCAATACTTGTGTATATTTTATTCTTACCGAAAGGAACCGTAACTCGGAAACCAGGTTTTATAAACTCTGACTCGGCTTTGGTAATCGCATAGGTGAAGTTCCGTTCCAACGGAAGCGGTAAAATCACATCTACAAAATATTGATGTGCTACTGACATGAGTCTTTCAGGCGTTGCAAAGAAGCATTCAATTCAAACCCTAGCAATAAAATAATGGCATTGAGCCAGAAGTAAAAAAGAAGGATTAAAAGGGCTCCAATAGATCCGTAAAGTTGATTATAAGTTGAGAAATTCTCAATGTAAATTCCAAAAAGATAGGAGTTCAAAAGTACCAAAAAAGTAGTCAACAAAGCACCGATAGAGAAAAACCGAGACAATCTACCGTCTTTTGTACCAAAAAAATAAAGAACAGCAGTACCTAAATAAATCATCAAAATAAAAAATAAAAATTTTAAAGCATTTATCCATTCTAATTCAGAAACTGAATCGGTCATATTCAAACTTTGGTATATAGGATGAACTATATAAATTTCTAAAAATCCAACACCAACAAGGGTTGAAATCAGTATGAGAACCAAAATGATGGATACGCCAAAAGCATGCAGATATTGATTGATGAAATTTCGATTTAATTTTTGATGGTATGAGTTTTCAAAGCCAGAAAAAACAGCATTAACCCCGTTGGACATCAATAACATAGAAACTATGAAAACAGAGGACAACAAACCGCCAGAACTGTTTTTATTGATGTTTTCAAAAATATTTTGATTAAAAAATTCAGAAGTGTTTGGAGGCAAGGACGCATCTAGAAAATTGAGAAATTCAGATTGAAAGCTCTTTATTGGAATGTACGGTATAAGAATAATAATAAACAATAAAAAGGGAAAAATACCCATAAAGAAACTGTAGGCTACCGCACTGGCTCGTATGCTAAGTGCACCATTAATAATTCCTAAAATATACATTTCAAACAAATCGTATAAAGACAAGCCCTCAAGTCCTGGAAGCTGAATGGATTTAAACAGTCGAACCACCCATTTGACCAAAGGAATTTTATTCAATTGATTTTCAATATTTTGACTCATTTAAAGGCTTTTAAACTTAAATCTAAGTTGTGAACTGAGTGTGTCAATGCACCTGATGAAATAAAATCAACACCACATTCGGCATAATGTCGTAAAGTAACCTCATTAATACCACCAGAAGATTCTGTCTGGCACTGGTCTCCAATTAAAGAAACCGCTTTTTTGGTTTCTTGTATTCCAAAATTATCAATTAAAATGCGATCGGCACCGCCGTGGTCTAAAATTGCTTGTATTTCATCCAAATCACGTGCTTCAACAATAATTTTTAAGGACAAATCGTGTTTCCTAAGATAAAGCATGGTTTTGTCTAATGCCTCAGTAACTCCGCCTGCAAAATCGATATGATTATCCTTGAGTATGATCATGTCATACAAGGCAAATCGATGGTTGACACCCCCACCAATAGACACCGCCCATTTTTCCAAAACTCTTATGCCAGGGGTTGTTTTGCGGGTGTCTAAAATTCTTGTTTTTGTGCCTTTTAGTAAATCAACATACGTACTTGTCTTTGTAGCAATTGCACTCATGCGTTGCATGGCGTTGAGTACCAAACGCTCAGCTTTTAAAATGGATTGCTGTGAACCCATTACTTCAAAAGCAATATCCCCAAATTTAACAGCAGTTCCATCCTTCATCAGAACCTTTACCTTTAGCTTCGGGTCAACATATTTAAATACACTTTTGGCAAATGTTACTCCAGCTAAAATACCATTGTCCTTTACAATGAGTCGGGCTTTACCAAAAGTATTTTCTGGAATACACGCAAGAGAACTGTGATCGCCCTCCCCTACATCTTCACGAATGGCATTGGCTATAATACGTTCTATTTCATTTTTAAAAGCTAATGAACTAATCATAGAATTTCGTTTAATGCGAATGTAATAATTTGAATGCTCATAAATATAAGAATAAAATCTATTTTATGATTAACTTTGCCTTGTGAAAATCAAAGTATTAGTCCTAGGGAAAACAGATGCGAAAGCGCTAAAAGAATTGATTCAAAAATACGAATCCAGACTTCGGCATTACATTCCGTTTTCGATGGAAATCATTCCCGACTTAAAGCATACCAAAAATCTTAGCATAAGTCTACAAAAAGAAAAAGAAGGGCAACTGATTTTNANTAAAATAAACACTTCAGATCGCTTGTTTTTANTAGACGAAAAAGGAAAAGATTATGATTCTATTGAATTTTCANTGTTTTTACAAAAACAAATGAACTCTGGNTTAANACAAATGGTGCTTGCGATTGGCGGACCTTATGGTTTTTCNGAAGNNGTATATAAAAGTGCTCATGGTAAAATTTCNTTTTCAAAAATGACTTTTTCCCATCAAATGATTCGTTTATTTGTTGTAGAGCAATTGTACAGAGCTATGAGTATCTTAAAAAACGAACCCTATCACCACCAATAAAAGAGGCCATGATTGAAATCGTTTTTGCAACTAATAATTCTAATAAACTTCATGAAGTTCAAGCACAACTTCCCAAAAGGATTAAACTTATTAGTTTAAAAGACATTGGATGTAACGAAGACATTCCTGAAACTCAAAATACCATTGAGGGTAATGCAATTCAAAAAGTCGATTATATCAAGAAAAAATATAATTTAGATTGCTTTGCTGACGATACTGGCTTAGAAGTTGAAATTTTAAATGGGGAACCTGGAGTCTACTCAGCACGTTATGCCGGTCCTGAAAAAAATGCGGATGATAACATCCAAAAATTACTTTATAAATTAAAAGATAAAGCCAACCGAAAAGCACAATTTAAAACGGTCATTGCAATGCATTTTAGGGGGAAATTAATAACTTTTGAAGGAATTTGCAAAGGAGAAATCACAGAAAATATTATGGGTTCTAGAGGCTTTGGTTACGATCCGATTTTCAAACCTTTAGGGCATTCAAAAACTTTCGCGCAATTGTCTTTAAATGAAAAAAACAAGATTGGACACAGAGGCCACGCTGTTGCTCAGTTAATTGATTTCTTTGAAGCTTAAACAAACTTAATTAATTAATGTACCTTTGCCGCAAATCCTCAGGGTGAGGATGTGATGTAAGGAGCATTAGGTATAAAATTCGATACGCTTCTGAGGCAACACGACAAACGTATATCGAAATAAACATACTAATGAATGCATTCCAAACATTAGGTCTTGAAGCACACTTGCTTCAGGCCATCACGGATCTTGGCTTTGAAACACCAAGTGAAGTTCAAGAAAAAACAATACCAACCCTTCTCTCTAAAGAATGTGATCTTGTGGCACTGGCGCAAACAGGAACAGGTAAAACTGCAGCCTTTGGCTTTCCAATGCTGCAAAAAATAAATATTGAGAGCCGAACGACCCAAGGTTTAATTTTATCGCCAACAAGAGAACTTTGTCTTCAAATAACAAATGAGATAAAACTCTATGGAAAATATTGCAAAGGTTTAAATGTCACGGCTATTTACGGTGGCGCTAGCATTACAGATCAAGCAAAAAACGTTAAGCGGGGTGCGCAAATAATTGTAGCGACTCCTGGACGTATGAAGGATATGATCAACAGACGCTTGGTTAATATTTCAAAAATTGACTATGCCGTATTAGACGAAGCTGATGAAATGCTTAACATGGGCTTTTTTGAAGATATAAAATCCATTCTTTCGTATACTCCTAAGGAAAAATCAACTTGGTTGTTTTCTGCTACCATGCCCAAAGAGGTTTCAATAATCGCTAAAAAATTCATGTCCAATCCAATGGAAATCACAGTAGGACACAAAAACATTGGCAGTAAAAATGTGTCACATGAATTCTATTTGGTAGGTTCAAGAGACCGTTATCCTGCTCTAAAACGTTTGGCAGATGCCAACCCAAATATATTTGCTGTTATTTTTTGTAGAACAAAAAGAGACACCCAAAAAGTGGCTGAAAAACTTATTGAAGATGGGTACAATGCAGGGTCATTGCATGGAGATTTAAGTCAAAATCAACGTGACTTAGTCATGAAATCTTTCCGAAATAAACAAATTCAAATGTTAGTCGCTACAGATGTTGCAGCTCGTGGTATTGATGTCGACGATATCACTCACGTCATTAACTACCAATTGCCAGACGAAATTGAGACTTACACTCACCGCAGTGGCCGAACAGGACGTGCAGGAAAGACAGGCTTATCTATGGTTATCATTACCAAAAGTGAGCAACGCAAAATCAAGTCAATTGAAAAAATGATTCAAAAACAGTTTGTGAAAAAAGAAATTCCGCAAGGAATGGAAATATGTGAAGTCCAACTCAAGGCATTGGCGCACAAAATTCACGAAACAGAAATAAATCATAAAATTGACAACTATTTAGAAGAAATTAATGCGTTGTTTGAGAATGCTTCAAAAGAGGACCTCATCAAAAAATTCTTTTCTGTAGAATTTACACGCTTTTACAATTATTACGATAAAGCGAAAAATTTGAACGCCCCCAAGGGGAATGACAACTTTTTAGAAAAAAATGAAACTGATAACTCTGCGAGATTTTTTATAAATATTGGCAAAAAAGACGGTTACGATTGGATGCGGCTAAAAGACTTTCTTAGAGACAGTCTTGAACTTGGACAAGATGCTGTTTTTAAAGTAGATGTGAAGGATAGTTTTTCATTTTTTAACACAGAAACTGTTCATATGCCAAAAGTGCTAGAGTTTTTTAGTGACTTTAAACAAAATGGCCGATACATAAATGTTGAAATCACAGAGAAACAAGACCGAAGTCGTCAAAGACGCAAAGGAAAAAGAAGACACGACAGTCAAAAGTCACGTGGAAATTTTAGCAAAGGACGAAGCCGAAGAAGTTCTGATTTCAAACAAGGATCAGGCCGCTCTCGACCAAGAAGAAACCGCCGTAGGTAGCCACTATGTTAATATTCAAATAAAATTTAATTAGACATTGGGTATTTAAGCTTTGTTTAGTATTTTTATAGGAGCATTTTTTCCATGAGACACTTTCTGCTAATCATTTTATTATTTGTTTTACCACAACAGTTAGTGGCGCAACAAAAGGAGATTGTGAGGGGTAAAATTGTTGATGCTTCCGACGATAAGCCCATGGAAAATGTCAATATTGTAAATCTCAATCAAGTTTTTGGAACTGCGACCAATCAAGAGGGGGCCTTTGAGATTCAAGCGAAGGTAAATGACACACTTCATCTTTCATTTTTGGGTTATAAATCCATTAGGGTTCGTGTCACAAACGATTGGGTTAATTTTGGCAATCAAACCACTATTAAACTTACTGAGCTTGCTTTCGCATTAGAAGAGGTAGTCATTAATAAGCTCAAGCTAACAGGTTATCTAGAAATTGATATCAAGCAAATTCCAATACAGAAAAATGTACGTTACAGTATTTCTGGTTTAAATTCGGGCTATGAATCTAGTCCTAGAACTCCCAGCATGGTTACAAAGGTTTTGGGCGCTATATTTAACCCAGCAGATTTTTTACACAATGTCTTTGGTAAAAAGCCCCGCGAAATGCGAAAACTTCGAAAGATAAAACAACAAGACGAAATCCGTAACATTCTCTCGTCTCGTTTTGATAGAGAGATGTTAACTGCTCTTCTAAAAGTTGACAAGATCGATCTGGATCTCCTTATAAGTGAATGTAACTATTCGGATGACTTTATAAAAACAGCCAATGACCTTCAAATTCTGGATGCGATTAGTGAATGTTACGAGGAATATAAAATTTTAAGTCGCGAACGGAATTAGTTTTATAAAGTTTGTTGTCTAGTTATAACTTGACTTGCTCTGTTAAAAATGCACACAAAGTGACTAAAAAACTACGTGTAAATTTTTTAATAAAATTAAGACCTTTTGGCTTCAATCCACTTGGATAAGTACTTTGTAGATTGTAAGCTATGGTGTTGAAGCAAAAGTCCTGTTATATTTTTTAAACGGTGATTATCTAGCTGCTTAAATAGCTGGTCTATTTTGGCTAAAAAAAGAGATTCAAATTCAGATCGAGAAAAGCGCTTTAAAAGGACATTAAATCCATCATTTTGGGCAGTCTGCCAGATGTCTTTTTCGTTATACAACTGCAAAGACTTGAATACAAAGTTTTGTAGATCATCTTCAATAAATCCATTAGAAGGAAGTGTGCCAAAAAGGCCTTCTGCAGCAACAGTGGAAAGCCCGCATGGCGTTCCATTTCGCATGGCATCTAATACTTTTCCTTTAAGGCCTGCTCCAAATTGAAGCGGCGCTAATAAAAGACGGTAAGAACTTAAAACTGAATCTAAATTTTCTGCGCGTCCATACACATAAAAATTGTTTTTTGGATCTTCAAGCGTCAAATGTTTTGGCTTTGCATAGGCGCCATAAATATGAAGCTGGGCTTCTGGTAATTTTTGACTTAGTACAGGCCAAATTTTGTGTTTTAAATACTGAACAGCCTGAACATTAGGAGAGTGCATAAAATTTCCTACAAAAACGAAATTTTTTCGATTCTCATAGCCCAAAAAATCCTTTGGGCTTTGAATTTCAGCGGGATGTAAAACAAAGGGGATGTAAAACAATAGCGAAGCATCAATGCCAAGTTCTTGAGTGAGAATTTTAAATTCTACTTCAGAAATAATAAGCGATAGATCTGAGCGGTAGATACTTGCAATTTCGCGTTTGGCAACATCAGATTTCAAAAACGTTTTAGAGAAACCTAACTTAGAATCTAAATTTTCCCCACGTGCCTTTCTCAAAAAATGAAGATCTTCTGTATCTAAAACTCTAAGTGCATCAGGACAGCATTTCGCGACGCGCCAACCAAATTGTTCTTCAGTCATAAAGCGGTCAAAAAGAACAACAGATGGGTTTAACGCAAAAATATATTCATCAAAACTTGAGTCATTAAGCTTTAGTGATTTAACCTCAATTCCTAGTGTATTCAGATCAAAAGAATGTGCTGAAAGGCTGGCAGTAGTGCCAAAAATAATTTTGTAATCGGCATCAATAAACAATTTCAACAATTGTAAAATACGGGCGCCAGCCGCAGAAGAACTGGGTTCGGGGTAAACAAAGCCTATACACAATACGATTTTTTGCTGCTGCATATGTAAAATATTAATTCAAAAATAGAAATTAATCGGCGCATCTTGGCTTGAAATGAAAATCTTCTCATTAAAAGTGATATCTTTGCGTATTAAACTGAGAGCAAATGTCATTAACGCCGCTGAATACTATTTCACCCATCGATGGTCGCTACAGATCTAAAACAGTAGAACTTGCTGCTTTTTTTTCAGAAGAAGCGCTCATTAAATACAGAGTACTTGTAGAAGTAGAATATTTCATTGCACTTTGTGAGCATCCATTGAAGCAGTTGGCTGATTTTGATTCAAATTTGTTTGAAAGCTTAAGAGCCATTTATAAAGAGTTTTCATCAGAAGATTCAAAAGCTATAAAGCAAATTGAACAAACTACCAATCACGATGTAAAAGCGGTAGAATATTTCATCAAAGACAAATTTGACCAGCTCAATATCAGTCGTTACAAAGAATTTATTCATTTTGGATTGACCTCCCAAGACATCAACAACACCGCCATTCCATTGAGTATCAAACTTGCCAATGAACAAATATACATCCCTCAATTGTTAACACTTATTGAGACCTTGGATAAATTCTCTAAAGACTGGGCTTCTATTCCTATGTTGGCCAGAACCCACGGACAACCGGCTTCTCCTACACGCTTAGGAAAAGAAATAGCGGTGTTCAAAGTGCGCTTAGAAGCGCAATTAGACATTTTAAAAAGCATCCCCTATGCCGCTAAGTTTGGGGGTGCTACCGGAAATTTCAATGCACATCATTTGGCATACCCTAATGTTGACTGGAAGTTATTTGCAAACAAATTGCTGAACGAAACGCTTGGGCTGCAGCACTCCTTCCCTACCACTCAAATTGAGCATTATGACCATATGGCAGCGCTTTTTGATGCAATGAAACGCATTAATTCAATCTTGATTGATATGGATCGTGATTTTTGGACCTATATCTCCATGGATTATTTTAAACAAAAAATCAAAAAAGGAGAAGTTGGTAGTTCTGCGATGCCGCATAAAGTAAATCCTATTGATTTTGAAAACAGTGAGGGAAATCTAGGGATTGCCAATGCAATTTTCGAACACCTCTCGGCCAAACTTCCTATTTCGAGGTTACAACGCGATTTGACGGACAGTACTGTTTTAAGAAATGTGGGGGTCCCTTATGCCCACACAATAATTGCCTTTAATTCGACCTTAAAAGGACTTCATAAACTGCTGCTAAACGAAACTAAAATAGCCCAAGATTTAAATCAAAACTGGGCAGTCGCTGCTGAAGCCATTCAAACAGTTCTCAGAAGAGAAGGCTATCCAAATCCCTACGAAGCACTCAAAGGATTGACGCGTACCAATGCGGAGATAAATGCAGAGTCTATCGCTGATTTTATTGACGGTTTAGAGGTCAGTGACAGCATTAAAGCTGAATTGAAAAACATCAGCCCTTCAAACTATACTGGAATTTAATTTCTACAGAGCCGATCGCTTCATAAAGTCAAAAAAGGTATCCACATCCTTGTAATCAAGATCTAGTTTTTCTATGAGGGGCCCAAGTTGCATTATTTCGGAAAGATTCATATCCTTACCTAAAACACGAATGACGGCAAAGCCAACTTGGTTGGAGTTGAGTA
>NZDM01000019.1 GCA_002690085.1 Flavobacteriaceae bacterium | reverse complement strand
ATTAAGTGCTAATTTCTAATTATTTATCCCTAAAATTTTTATTGTTTGTAATGTATTAAACAAGACTCACTTTTACAAAAGGCGTCAATTTCTTATTGAATGATTTGTAAATTACTCTACCGTGATGAAGTTTTCTACTGTGTTCAAACTTGTAGGGGTTACAACTTTCTACTCCACGGTTACAGACTTCGCTAAATTTCTAGGCTGGTCCACATTTTTTTCAAGCAAAACCGCAATGTGATAAGACAGCAGTTGCAATGGGATTGTTGTGAGCAAAGGAGATAAAAACTCTGAAGTTTCAGGAATTTCAATCACGTGGTCAGCCAATGTTTTGACGTGGGTATCCCCCTCGGTTACAATGCCAATTATTTTACCTTTTCTGGACTTTATTTCTTGAATATTACTTACGATTTTTTCATAGTGGCCATATTTTGTGGCAATGACCACAATAGGCATGTTTTCATCAATCAGCGCAATGGGTCCATGTTTCATTTCGGCTGCGGGATAGCCTTCTGCATGGATGTATGAGATTTCTTTTAATTTCAAAGCCCCCTCTAGTGCAACTGGAAAATTAAAGCCTCTTCCGAGGTATAAGAAATTTACAGCATCCTTGTAGTTTTCAGCAATCTTTTTTACAAGATTTTCAGATTTGAGTGCGATTTCAATTTTTGAGGGAATCGTTTCTAGCGCGACCAAACTTTGCTTGAAATCCGAGGCAGAAAGTGTTCCTTTTGCCTTTGCCAATCTTAAAGCCATCATGGCCAACAATGTAATTTGGGTGGTAAATGCTTTGGTGGAGGCCACGCCAATTTCAGGCCCTGCGTGGGTGTAAGCACCTGCGTGGGCTTCTCTCGAGATAGAGGAGCCCACAACGTTACAAATTCCAAAAACAAAGGCCCCGTTATCTTTGGCTAATTTTATGGCAGCAAGTGTGTCTGCTGTTTCTCCAGATTGAGAAATGGCAATCACAACATCTTTATCAGTTACAATCGGGTTTCGATATCGAAACTCTGAAGCATATTCGACCTCTACAGGAATTCTTGCCAAATTCTCAAAAATATATTCTGCAACCAATCCAGCATGCCAAGACGTACCGCAGGCCACAATTGTAATTTTTTGGGCATAAAGGAATTTCTCTAAGTTGTCTTCAACCCCTGACATTTTGACCAGGCCATCGTGTACCAATAAGCGGCCCCTGTAGGTGTCTTTAATAGCTTGGGGTTGTTCAAAAATTTCCTTGAGCATAAAATGTTCATACCCTCCTTTTTCTATTTCTTCAATGTTGAGTTTTAACTTTTGAACATAGGGCGTGAAAAGAAGATCGGTTTTGATCTTTCTGAAACGCGGTTCTTTGTGCTGGCGAATGATGGCCATCTCTTCATCTTCTAAGTATATAGCATTGCTAGTGTATTCAATAAATGGCGACGCATCACTAGCGATAAAAAACTCATCTTTACCAACACCAACAGCTATAGGGCTTCCCAGTCTTGCCGCAACAATTTCATTGGGTTTTTTTATATCCAACACGGCAATGGCATAGGCACCTACAACTTGGTTTAGTGCAATTTGTACAGCCTTCCCCAACATATATCTACCACTTTTCTGAACATCTTCAATGAGGTTGATCAATACTTCTGTATCTGTATCGGAATGAAATGTGTAGCCTCTATTTACAAGCTCTTGTTTAATGGCTGCGTAATTTTCTATGATACCGTTGTGAATGATCACTAAATCTCCTGAGTTTGAAAAATGGGGGTGGGAGTTGACATCGTTTGGTACGCCGTGAGTCGCCCAACGTGTGTGGCCAATACCAATGCTGCCATTGGTGTTTTTGTCGGAAGCAATTTTTTCTTCCAGATCACTTACTTTACCTTTGGTTTTGCTAACATGAATACCTGTTCCATCGTAGAGTGCAATTCCCGCACTGTCGTACCCCCTATATTCTAAGCGCTTTAAACCTTTAATTATAACCGAACAGGCATCTCGTTGTCCAATATATCCAACAATTCCACACATTTTTTTGAATTAATTTAGTTGTTTACTTGGCTGTAGTAAATATTAAGTTTCACTTTTTTCAAAGGGTCATTGGAATTGCTACCGTGTAAAATAACGCCTTTTGGAGAAAGAATAGTTCCAGCAGGAATCCCTTTTACCAAGGGGTCGTAGATTAAAAGTTTTTGGTTGATAGCGGCCCCAACATTTGAAGAAACAACGACCCCCAATTTAAGGTTAGTTGCGTCATTTACAATGATATTATTGAGGTGAGATGTCAAACGTACTTTGTATTTTTTGTAGTTATTACCCTGATCATCGGTTTCTACACTCAAGGGAACCAAATGTATGAATTTTGAATCAGAAGTACTTGTATTGACGGAGGAGTCTTGAGTGTAATCTAGTAAAGGCGTATTGTTTTCAAGGTCGTATATATATATTCGGTTTGGAAAGTCGGTATTGGTGTCTAAGCTCGCCTCGTCTACATAAAATTCTAAATAAGCTTCATTAATCAAGCGCTTGATAATGAGTTCTTCATCCGGCTGCCCTTCATTAATAATTTCTCTAAAATCTGTTATGAAATCATCAAAATCATTCCCGGCCTCGTCTTCCGAAAAAAGCTCAACAATTGCCATAGACCCTTCACCGCCTTTAAGTAAGAGTTGTGCATCCCCTTGAATCTCGTCTGCGGCGTCAATGGCTTGTAAGAAACCTGTATTGAAATTATTTTCAAAAAGCGTGGTTCTGTTCCCTGAAAAATTGAGTTGATAGACCCCTTGATTTGTAGTAGTAACTCCGTCCTCATCTGGATCTGATTCAAAGGAATAATGAAGTTTAACATGGGCATTTGCAGAGGAAAAGTTTAGCTGAACCATACTACCAGAGCTTGAGTTTACAGGCTCGACTTTGAAATACAAGCCCCGAAAATAGTTGTAGAAATTACTGGCGCTACTCAATTCATCATCATCTTCTTTATCAAAAATCAAAGTTTCCCAAAAGTCTTGTGGGAGAATATCCGAGTTATCTAGCCTAATTCGAAGGCTAGGTGCAAGGGTTTCTGAGACAAACCTTTCGCCATCTTCATTTATTTCTTCAAGATCGATAGACGCATTGCTAGGTGTAAACGCATTTGATGTATACAACAATTGAGCTTCTAAGTCTGCAGGGTTCAAGCCTTCAGACGCAGACAAGGCACCATTGGAATAATAAGCTTGGAAATCATCTAAATCACTTCCTGGATCAAAATTTCGCAAGAAAAAATTGTTTTTAAATACAGATAATTTGATAGGGCCATTGCCGTAAAGTGAATCTAATGTGTAGGTCTCTCCGTTTGTTTTACTGGTATATGGTATAGTGAGAAACACAGAGTCTAAAACTGGATTATTCCCAAAACTTGGGCTGAAATTCTGAGGCGTTAACTGCGATAAAAAATGGGCTGTTGTGCCACCAAAGTTGTGGTCGTAATAATAGCCTAATAAGTTGCTAGGTAAGTTGTTCGATTGGAAAGGCGTGATGCGCTTATTATAGGTCTTAGCGGGATAGGACTGATTATCAATAGAGATGTTCTGATTATTGATGACTTCTGTCCCAATTTCTGTGTAATCCTCTTCACAACATAGTGTAAAAGCAATAAAGCAGAAAAAGACTAAGACTTTGGGATAGGGGGTGAGTAAAAATTTCATAAGATTAGGGACTCTAGTTTAAAAT
Organism: Flavobacteriaceae bacterium; assembly: GCA_002690085.1. Classification (GTDB taxonomy): domain Bacteria; phylum Bacteroidota; class Bacteroidia; order Flavobacteriales; family Flavobacteriaceae; genus UBA3537. The sequence continues at coordinate 3,436 of NZDM01000019.1, read as the reverse complement.
TTGGGTGCTGTAAAATTCTGTGTAGGCTTCGGAAAAAGCTTCAGGGAACTGATAATCTAAAACCGGCTTTTTGGTTTTATCTATATAATTATTCAATTCTTCAGGAATTGTTTCAGACCCTTTAATCACGCCGTCGGAAAAATCGATCGCTGTTTTCATCAAACTCACATAGTCTGGTGATTTTAAATTCTTTAAGTGGTCATCATCAATTTCGTCAAATTTAACCTTATCAATTAGCAACTTGTTCAGCGTTCCCTCAAAACTTTGGTCATATACAGAAGTAACCACTTTACTGTCTTCAAACAATGGTTCGTCTTTGTAGTATTCTTTGAGATACAGCGGCAACAATGAGGCTAACCATCCGTGAACATGAATGATGTCTGGTGCCCAATTCAATTTTTTTACAGTTTCAATTACCCCTTTAGCAAAAAAGATGGCACGTTCATCATTGTCCTCAAACAATTTTCCGTCTTCGTCTGTGAGGGTTGCTTTTCTTTTGAAATAATCTTCATTATCTATAAAATAGACTTGAATTCTTTCTTTCGGAATTGAGGCGACTTTGATAATGAGCGGCATGTCTAAATCATTTACGACCAAGTTGATACCCGATAAGCGAATGACTTCATGTAATTGGTGCCGGCGCTCATTGATGTTTCCGTAGCGCGGCATGAATATTCGGATTTGCCCCCCCTGTTTGTTGACCATTCTAGGCGCTTCAAAAGACATGGATGAAACTTCAGTTTCTGGCAAATAAGGAATTACTTCAGACGACACATACAATATTCTCTTGTCTTTCATACAAACAACGCTTTGGATTTCTCAATAAAAATATNGCAAAAATACAAAAATTTATGCAGATTAATTGTAATANCTTAAGTTTGCAACCCATTATTGTCAAGTCAATGAAAGTTTTTACNACAAACCAGTCTCTNCNNTNCTGTCTAGCNTCTCTAAAAACNCCAGCTTCAAGCCTCGGATTTGTACCTACTATGGGCGCTTTACATCAAGGNCATTTGTCCTTGATTAAANGAGCAATAAAAGAAAATGAGACTGTTGTGGTCAGTATTTTTGTNAACCCNACNCAGTTTAACAATGNAGGCGATTTAGAAACATACCCTCGGGACCTCAAGCAAGACTTGAAAAGAATAGAATCCATAGGATCTTTGGGTAAAATCATTGTTTACGCCCCAAGTGAGGTAGCAGTCTATGGAAATTCCGTTACAAAAGAAGCTTTTGATTTTGGAGGGCTTGAACTCCAAATGGAAGGAAAGTTTAGACCAGGCCATTTTCAGGGTGTTGGTACCGTCGTTCAAAAGCTTTTAGACATTGTAGGGCCTACCCAAGCCTATTTTGGCGAAAAAGATTTTCAGCAACTACAAATCATTAAGAAACTGGTTAAAATGACCAAAGTGAATGTCAAAATTATTGCTTGCTCTATAGAAAGAGAACCCAACGGTTTGGCAATGAGTTCTAGAAACACACGCCTTACTACAGCAGAACGCTTCCACGCTTCAAAAATTTACAACGTATTAAAAACGACCAAAGGTAAATTTAGCGAAACACCGCTTGATGAGATAACCCAATGGGTCGCAGATCAATTCGAAAAAGACGCCATAATAAACTTGGAATATTTTGAAATTTCAGAGCAATCAACTTTACAGCCTGTAAATAAAATAGAACCTCAAAAAAAGTACCGTGCATTTATTTCGGCCTATATTAGAAACATTCGATTGATTGATAATATCGCACTAAATTAATACCTTTGTAACATGCAAATACAAGTTGTTAAATCTAAAATTCACCGTGTAAAAGTCACAGGCGCCGACTTAAATTATATTGGAAGTATTACCATTGATGAAGACCTAATGGACGCTGCAAATATCATTCAAGGTGAAAAAATACAAGTGGTCAACAACAACAATGGCGAGCGTTTAGAAACCTATGTTATACCGGGACCAAGAAACTCAGGTGAAATTACTTTAAATGGAGCGGCAGCTCACAAAGTTGATATAGGGGATGTCCTTATTTTAATTACTTACGCCACAATGAGCGTCGAAACCGCCAAAGGCTTTACTCCAGCATTGGTTTTCCCAGACGAAACCACCAACCTTTTGAAATAGTCCATTGAGCAACGCTGTTAAATCCACTTTAAAAATCATATTACCACTGTTGTTGGGGGCTGTTTTGGTTTGGTATTCGTTGCGTAAAATTTCATTTTCTGAATTGGCAGCCTATTTTATAAATGCCAACTATTTATGGATTTCATTGGGTGTTTTTTTCGGCATTTTAAGCCACTTATCGCGCGCCTATCGCTGGAAGTACATGCTTGAGCCCATGGGCTATAGTTTGCGGTTTTCAAATAGCATTATGGCTGTTTTTTCAGGTTATCTTATCAATTATACCGTTCCAAGAGCCGGGGAGGTATCACGGGCTACAATTCTGACTAATTATGAAAGCGTCCCTTTTGAAAAAGGATTTGGAACTATTGTTGCTGAACGCGTGGCTGATGTTTTTGTTATGTTGCTTATTATTGGATTTACGCTCATTTGGAAATTTAATATCATATATTATTTTTTAATTGATGCTCTTGATTTACAAAAACAGTTATTCATTTTATCTCCCATAGCCCTATTTTTATTTTACTGTTTTTACCAAATTATTAAAAAAGGGAAACACCCTTTTTTAGTAAGAATCAGATCATTTTTAAGTGGTTTTTTGGAAGGTATTATGAGTATTTTCAGAATGGAACACAAATGGGCTTTTATAGCACATACTTTCTTTATTTGGGCCATGTATATTTTAATGTTTTATGTCACTTCTTTTTCAATAGACAGCATTTCACAGCTTCCCTTCTCAGCGATTTTGATTGGCTTTATTGCAGCGAGTTTTAGTGTTGCTGCAACCAATGGCGGTATTGGCGCCTACCCGCTGGCAGTTTATGCGGCCTTTTCAATTTTTAATATTGAAGAAGTGCCAAGTCTTGCCTTTGGCTGGATCATGTGGAGTTCGCACACTGTAATGATAGTTGTTATGGGTGGGCTTTCACTCGTTATCTTGCCTATTTACAACCGAATCTATCCAAAAACTAACTAAAACAAACTGCAGTTATACTTCTTTATTTTTAGTTATTTACTTAACTTGTGAGTTCTTATTTTAAAGTTTTTTATGCGACTATTTTTGCTTTTGTCATTGATTTTCACAGCTTCTACAACGGCACAAACACAGTATGAATTTATAGATTCTGAGCGCCTTGGGAATAGAGCTATAAAAATTCAATTGCCTAGAAATTACCAAGAAAATAGCGCACAATTTTACCCCCTCATTGTGGTCTTGGACGGGGACTACCTATTTGAAACCATTGCTGGAACAACGGATTATATGGCCTATTGGGATGATATGCCCGAAACCATTGTTGTCGGAATCAATCAAGACAGCA
>NZDM01000018.1 GCA_002690085.1 Flavobacteriaceae bacterium | reverse complement strand
AAATCCCATTTTTCATTTTTGGCTTTCTCAAGCATCAATGGAATATCCCTGGGGTCGTTTTGTAAATCTCCATCCATTGTAACAATATAATCCCCTTTCGCTATATCTATTCCTGCTGATATGGCTAGACTTTGACCATAATTTTTTTGTAATTCAATAACAATTAGGCTTTGATGCTTTAACTTTTTTAGTTGCACCGCAGTACGATCTGTAGAGCCGTCATTTACGAATATTAACTCATATTTTAAACCTCCCATAGCGTTGTGAATCGCTTCGTTAACCATGCGTACATTGTCTGCCTCATTATAAAGAGGAACAACAATGGAAATGAACCCAAAATCAGTCGAAGGATCTTTTATCAAAAAGTGAAGCTTTAATTAGTTTCTCAAAAGTAAACCAATTTTCTAATAGAATCAATCTTTTAGAATAGCCCCGGGAATTCCTATTTTCGTAATAAATTTATTTAGATATAATCCAAAATTATAAACATTATAAAGAAATTATTTTAAATTCATCAATGTGACAAGTGAAATTTATAGAGTTGTTGGAGTTATGTCTGGTACTTCTTTGGATGGAGTAGATTTATGCTGGGTAGAATTTTCAAAACAAGAGGATTGGAATTTTGATATTTTAGCTGCCGAAACCCATCCCTACGCGGCTTCTTTCAAATCACGTTTAAAATCTGCCATGACAATGAGTTCTGAGGATCTGAAAAAATTAGATCACGATTACACAATGCATTTAGCGGATTGTTTAAAATTATTTATTAAAAAATATCGCATTAAAAATTTAGATGCCATATGCAGTCATGGACATACGATATTTCACAATCCGGATGAAGGCATTACGCTACAAATTGGAAATTTACCAATACTTGCCGATGTTACTAAAGAAACTGTCGTTTGTGATTTTAGAGTTCAGGATATGGCTATGGGCGGCCAAGGCGCACCTTTGGTACCTATAGGCGATTTACTTTTATTTTCACAATACGATTTTTGCTTAAACCTTGGTGGTTTTGCCAATATTTCATTTCAAAACAATTCCCAGCGGATCGCCTTTGATATTTGTCCTGCTAATATTACGCTGAATCACTATTCACAGTTGCTGGGCTCTTCATTTGACAAAAACGGTGAATTTGCAAAAAAAGGAACTTTACACCTACCACTTTTTGAAGCTCTGAATTGTCTTGAATTTTACAAAAAACAGCCACCAAAGTCACTAGGATTGGAATGGGTTCAAAATGAGATTTACCCACTTGTGGATGCCTATGAATTACCTACTCATTCAATTTTAAGAACTATGGTTGAACACTGTGCAATTCAAATTGCAAACATTCTAAAAAAACAAGACTTAAAAAGGGGCCTTTACACTGGAGGTGGTGTTCTCAATTCTTTTTTAATAAAGCGTATTTCCGAGCTATATGAACATGAAATTTCAGACGTAAACTTGGATTTGATCAATTATAAAGAGGCCCTTATTTTTGGATTTTTAGGAGTCTTAAAATTGCGGGGAGAGGTAAACTGTTTACATACTGTTACTGGAGCTATAAAAGATCACAGTAGCGGTAAAATTTATTTCTATTCTTCCAACTAAAAAGTACAAATCTTTTATATATTTGTTTATGTTAAAAATAATGGAACTTATTTAATTTCTTTTTATTCATCTACATTCCATGGAAACAATAATAATTACGGTATTTATTGCTGGATATTTAGCCATAACTTTAGAGCACAGTTTAAAAATTGACAAACTTATTCCTGCCCTTATTATGATGGCTGTCAGCTGGGCCTTCATTTCTTTTGGTATTGATGATTTTAATTCTTGGTTTGATTCTTCAAAGCATGCCTTGGTGTCAAATTTTGAGGGTCTTACACATGATAGCAAAATGCATCTCATGGAAGAAACACTTTTGCATCACCTTGGTAAGACTGCTGAAATTTTAGTTTTTCTTTTAGGCGCCATGACCATTGTTGAGATCATTGCGTATTTCAATGGATTTTCTACCATTAAAAATTTTATAAGAACCAAGAGCAAGACCAAACTTTTGTGGATTTTTTGCTGGTTGGCATTTGTTTTGTCTGCTATAATTGACAATTTAACGGCAACTATTGTATTGATATCTTTACTCCAGAAATTGGTGAAAGACCGTGAAATTCGTTTGTGGTTTGCGGGGCTTATTGTCATTTCAGCCAACGCTGGGGGTGCCTTTTCTCCCATTGGTGATGTTACTACAACTATGCTTTGGATTGCTGATAAAGTAACAACTACCTATCTTTTCGGTTACTTGCTCTTACCGTCTTTGGCCTGTATGCTTGTTCCAACTTTTTTAGCCTCTAAACTCTCTGTTTTTAAAGGTAACTTGGAAGTGGATGACACAAAGGAAGATCCCCCAGGGCGCTTTAGTGGAACTATGCTATACTTAGGATTATCAGCTATAGTTTTTGTCCCTATATTTAAAATGGTAACGCATCTACCCCCATATGTTGGGATGATGCTTTCCCTAGGAGTTGTAGCAATTTTTGCTGAAATTTACACTTCGTCTAAATTTAGTCTAGAAGGACTTAGTAAAGAGGGACACTCTAGTCCTGTTCATTATTCCTTAACCAAGATAGAATTGCCCAGTATTTTATTTTTCCTAGGGATTTTGATGGCCGTTGCAGCTTTGGAGTCCCTCGGTATTCTATTTGGATTTGCCGATTGGCTAAAACTCGCTACTCCCCGTGTTGGCACTGAAGTTGCCAGTGCCGCTGTTTCGGATTTGGTCGTACTTCTTTTGGGTGTTGGCTCTGCAGTTATTGACAACGTACCATTAGTTGCCGCATCTTTAGGGATGTTTTCTGAATCTACAGACGATATACTATGGCATTTTATTGCCTATTCTGCTGGGACGGGAGGTAGTATGCTTATCATTGGATCTGCTGCAGGAGTCGTAGCCATGGGAATGGAAAGAATAAACTTCTTTTGGTATTTAAAAAAAATCAGTTGGTTAGCATTTATGGGCTTTATTTGTGGTGCATTAGTCTTTCTCTTTACAAGAACCTTGTTTTAGAATCTTTTTGACACTTACTTAATGTCCCGATGAACTATAAAGCAACAACGACTTGGATGTTTTCTAGATTGCCCATGTACCAAAAGCAAGGGGCGGCAGCTTATAAAGCAGATCTTAGTAGGACAAAGTTATTGGCATCCCATTTAGGCCACCCTGAAAACAGCTTTAAATCTATACACATCGGTGGTACAAATGGCAAAGGCTCTACAGCCCACATGCTTGCTGCTGTACTTCAGTCAGCAGGCTATAAAGTTGGGTTATATACTTCTCCACATTTAAAAGATTTTAGAGAACGTATTCGAATTGATGGTACGAAAATTCCTGAGGCATTTGTTGTCAAATTTATAAAAGAAAACAAGTATTTTTTGGAAAAAAACGAACTCTCATTTTTTGAAATGACAGTGGGTCTTGCTTTTGACTATTTTGCAAAATCAAAGGTTGATATTGGCATTATCGAAGTTGGTTTAGGTGGTCGGTTGGATTCTACAAACATTATCAACCCTGAGCTGTCCATTATTACAAATATTGGTTATGATCACACTCAGTTTCTAGGAGAAACACTCCAAAAAATAGCTACCGAGAAAGCGGGAATTATCAAATCAAATACGGGAGTAGTTATTGGAGAATCACAAAGCGAACTAATAGATATTTTTATTAATAAGTCCAGATCATTAAATGCTGATATTTATTTTGCAGATAAAGAAATAAATCAGTCTTTACCGAGTAGCTTGTTAGGAGATTACCAGAAAAAAAACATCAAAACCGTTCTACAATCTTTGTTGGTTTTAAAAGCAAAAGGATTTGCCGTTTTAGATATCCATATTAAAAAAGGCCTTGAAAACGTACAAAAACTTACTGGTCTAAGAGGGCGTTGGGAATTGTTATCAGAAAACCCAAAAACCATTTGTGACACCGCCCATAATAGAGAAGCTCTGACTTTAGTTTTTAACCAATTGAATAAAGAATCTTTTGCATCATTACATATTGTAATTGGGATAGTGAATGATAAAAATCTAGACAAATTATTGGATGTATTCCCAAAACAAGCACAATATTACTTTTGTAGACCTAATATCCCAAGAGGTATGGACGCTGAACTATTGGCTGAAAAATTTTATGATGTAGGTTTAAAAGGAAGGGCCTATGGTTCTGTGAAAATCGCTTTTCAGGCTGCTAAAAAACATGCTTTAAATGAAGATCTCATTTTTATTGGTGGGAGTACATTTGTGGTGGCTGAAGTCCTTTAAATTTTACTATAAATCCTTTTGCAAAAAGAAAAACTAATCTATATTTGCACACCTATTGATAGGGCGCGTAGCTCAGTTGGTTCAGAGCACCTGGTTTACACCCAGGGGGTCAGGGGTTCGAATCCCTTCGCGCCCACAAAAAAAACCTCAACTAGTGAGGTTTTTTTGTTTAATGCATTAAGGAAAATTATTCATCGCGCTTCACATGAATTACACCCGTGATGGTATGCGGGTTTCCTTGAAAGTCTTCGTAGTCTCCATTAAAATTGATATCGATATACTCACCCGTTGTTGACCCAAACTGACTGAGGTTGTATTGGATGCTATTGTTTTGGTTACTAATATCTTGACATTCTGATAAAGTAAATCCAGGATCTGTAGATTGCCAACTTATAATATTATTATAAACTCCTACAGGGTTGTTATTTAGTACCCCATAAAGATAAAAGCAATCATTATTATTACTAGCATATATGGTCAGTATTGGATCAACATAAGTTGTAGAAATATTACTTATAAAATTTATAATTTCAGAATTATCAATACTATACTGAATAAATTCATCTATACTATCACATGCAGATAAATTGCCAAGGTCCGTTTCTGGACTTGTAAGTGTGTAATTAATCTCTCCTGTGGTTTCTAGGGTATCGTAATCGTACCCAGTTATACTCATATTTGAGTTTTCATTACAACTCAGGACATTAATCTCAAAAACTCCATCGTTTACAATGCTATAAAAACTCGATTCTCCTTCAATAGCTCCTTCTACATACCCATTGACAATTGCATTTCCATCACAATTATTAAAGACTCCGCTAATGGTTTCAAGAAATTCTTCAACCTCTGGTACATCAAGCACTATGCTAAGATTTACGTCTTGACTAAATGGGCCAAAAGTTTGAGATGTATTAGGTATTTCCTCATTATTACAAACACCATTGAAGAAATAACTTAAATTTAGAACTTGACTTGCTGGTATAATTCCACAAACATTTCCAGTTTCATTTGTAACACCATAGCCTGTACCATTAAATTCACTTTCGATACTTACGCCTAAATTACTCAAAGGTGTATTGTTTGCATCGCTAACGTTGATGCATATATTTACGTATTCTGTAGGAATATCACAATTCCAAAACGAGAAATGGCTTACTGTACCAACGTAACTATTTCCTTGAAGTGTGGCACTACCCTCCTCGATCCAATAGCCATTATCTTCATCAAAATACCAAAGTGGGATTTGATTAGGCGCTCCGCTGAGTGTTTCAGGGTCTAGTGGAACTGAAATTGTTGCTTCTGAACCTTCTGATAGATTTAATTTTTCACCTGTATCACTCCTTAGCTCTACCGCTACCATACCCAAAGTTTCCAGCATTCGAGCTTCATTTTGATAGTTCTGAGCCAGTAGCATACCTGGCATTTGTTGTGTCATCGTGTCATCAGTCGGGTTCAGAAAATGAAGGGTTACTTGTACATTGCCTGAATAATTACTACCATCGAGATTACTGTATTGTCCTGAGAGTTCAACTTGTGCTCCATTGCTCAGACTTACTGTTTCAATGTCTCCAGAACTGACTGTTTGAGTCGCAGTTTGTGGTAATAGCATGATTTTAACGTGATTGACACCTGAACTAGGGACTAAAGACCTTGAACCATCAATAAAACCTGATTTTTGAGCTTTTACATAAGCAAATTTTTCAAAAACTTGAGCATTTCGAATGATAAAGATACCATTGTTGTCAGTATTTGTTGAGGAATTACCAATAATAATTGATGCTCCACTAACAGGGTTATTTTGAAGATCTACAACTTGTCCCATAAAATTATGGTTGGTTGTTTGACCAAAGTTTTCAATAAAGTTAGTAGGTGGGGTAGATGAGTTGTTGTCCCCAATATTTCCCTCAGGTTCGTTATCGCAACTGCACAGAGTAGAAACGAATACTAATAAGAAGAAAAATTTTGAAATGATTGAATTGTGTTTAGAAATCATATTGTTTAATAATTAAAATAAATGATTAACAATATATAATTTTTTTGTCAAATACAATAAAAACTCTAAAAGGTCATCATTTTACACAAAAGAATCTCACTCAAAGAACGCATCGCGGAGATTTTTACCAAAAAAGGACTAAAGTAGCATTGTTACAGGATTTTCTATATATCCTTTTAGCGTTTCTAAAAAAGCCGCGCCTGTTGCTCCATCAACCGTTCTATGGTCACAAGCTAAGGTAAGTTTCATTGTATTTCCTACAACAATATGGCCTTCCTTAACAACAGGTTTCTGAATTATGGTACCAACGGATAAAATTGCAGAATTGGGTTGGTTTATTATAGAAGTAAAACTTTCAATACCAAACATACCTAAATTAGAAATGGTAAAAGTACTACCTTCCATTTCTTGTGGTGTTAGTTTTTTATTGCGAGCACGACCGGCTAAATCTTTTACAGTAGCCCCTATTTGTGGCAGAGTTTGCTCGTTGGCAAACTTAACCACAGGCACCACTAATCCATCTTCAACGGCAACGGCCACACCAATGTGGACGTGGTTGTTGAGTTTCATACGATCTTCAAACCACTGAGAGTTTACCTGTGGGTGTTTCCCAAGTGCCAATGCACAGGCCTTAACTACAATGTCGTTAAAAGATATTTTTGTATTTGGTATAGAGTTAAACTGATTTCTAAATGCAATAGAATTTTCCATATCAAATTCTACAGACAAATAGTAATGTGGTGCAGAAAACTTAGATTCACCCAATCGTTTGGCAATAACTTTACGCATTTGTGAGTGCATGATTTCATTAGCATCTTCTTGACCAGATGCTACAAATTTTTCAACTGGAGGTGAAGTTCTAATATTAGAAGGAGTGAACTTTTCTACGTCGCGTTTAATTATTCGCCCATTCTCGCCAGTTCCTTGTAATTGGTTTAGATCAATGCCCTTTTCCTCTGCAATTTTTTTAGCCAGCGGGGAAATGTAGATTCTGCTGTTATTTGTTATAATAGTTGATTGGATTTCGGTTTCTATTTTGGGTGTTTCGGCTTGATTTTGAGTTTCATTTGTAGTCACAACTTGTGGTGTTTCTGCAAATTTTTCTTCAGCAACATTCGTTTGCTCTTGAGCATTGATTGAGAAGTTTTGTACAAGATTACTTACATCTGTTCCCTCTGGGCCAATAATTGCTAAAAGCTCATCTACTTTTGCAGATTCTCCAACTGCAAGTCCGATATGAAGAAGAGTCCCTTCGTTAAAGGATTCAAACTCCATTGTTGCTTTATCAGTATCAATTTCTGCTAATATTTCTCCTTCTTGCACAAAGTCACCTACATTCTTAAGCCAGCTCGCTACAGTCCCCTCTTCCATTGTATCACTTAACCGTGGCATAGTTACCATTACAACTCCCTCAGGAGTATCTGAAGACACCCTTTTTTCAGCTTCAGTATCATCTTTATTTTCATTGGTTGATTCCACAACCTCTTTCTCATCTAGTTCTGGCTTAACTTTAGCACCCTCCTCTAAAAGCTCAGAGATGTCTTCTCCTTCTTCACCAATGATAGCCAATAGTTCATCTACTTTTGTTGTTTCCCCTTCTTGTACTCCTATATGTAGTAACACCCCTTCATTGAATGATTCAAACTCCATTGTGGCTTTATCAGTTTCAATTTCGGCAAGAATATCTCCTTCTTCAACGCGGTCACCTACTTTTTTTAACCAACATGCTACTGTACCTTCTTCCATGGTATCACTCAAGCGGGGCATGTTAACAACAATTGCCATAATTTATAATTTATGTTTTAAAAATGGGTAATCTTCTTGCTCATAAACAGCATCGTACATGAGACTTTTTTCAGGAAATGGAGATTCATCTGCAAATTTTTCACAGGCTGCAACAAGTTCTTTTACTCGTGCGTCAATTGCTTTAATATCTTCTTCAGTAGCGTATTTTTTCTTTAGAATCTCTTCTTTTACTTGAGTGATAGGGTCAATTTTTTGATATTCTTTAACCTCATCTTTCGTTCTGTAATGTTGCGCATCACTCATGGAGTGTCCTCTATAGCGATAGGTTTTCATCTCTAAAAATGTAGGACCATCTCCACGTCTGGCACGTTGGATGGCTTCGTCAAATGCTTCAGCGACTTTGATGGGATTCATTCCATCTACTGGGCCACAAGGCATTTCATAACCGAGTCCAAGCTTCCAAATATCGGTGTGATTGGCGGTACGTTCCACTGAAGTTCCCATGGCGTAACCGTTATTTTCACACACAAATACCACGGGCAATTTCCAAGTCATGGCCATGTTAAAAGTTTCATGTAGTGAGCCTTGACGTGCGGCACCATCCCCAAAAAAACAGAGAGTAACCGCACCAGTTTCGTTGTATTTATCTCCAAATGCCATACCAGCGCCTAGCGGAATTTGGCCGCCAACAATGCCATGACCTCCGTAAAATCCGTGTTCTTTAGAAAAAATATGCATTGAACCTCCCAAGCCTTGAGAAGTTCCTGTTGCTTTTCCAAACAATTCCGCCATGACTCTGCGCGGATCTACGCCCATACCAATGGGTTGCACATGATTTCTATAAGCGGTTATCATTTTATCCTTGGATAGATCCATGGCGTGCAAAGCACCAGCCAGGACAGCTTCCTGTCCATTGTATAAGTGTAAAAAACCTCTTACTTTTTGCTGGATGTATACAGCGGCGAGCTTGTCTTCAAACTTGCGCCAAAATTGCATGTTTTCATACCAGTCTAAATATGTTTCTTTGGTTATTTTTTGCATTTGGTTACAATAGATTTTTTGGTATCTAACAACAAAAATAACACTTTGATTCTTAACCTGAAAAGGGAAGCTGTAAATTTTTAATTAAAAATTTACAATACGTTTTTGTCAAAAATCCAAGGCAATATGTTTTCCACGGACTCAGAGTAGGCCACTTGGCCCTCCGTGCCCATAAAATAGAGTTCTATTGGGATATTTTGCCTTTTCTCATATTCTACAAGCGCTTGCCGACAGGCCCCACATGGAGGAATCGGACGGTCGAGTGCTTTTTCTTGTAATCCTGCCGAAATGGCCATTTTTAAAATCTTTTGATTTGGGAATTGCGCTCCGGCATAGAAAATAGCAGTGCGTTCTGCACATAAACCAGATGGGTAAGCAGCATTTTCTTGATTACTCCCTGTAATCACCTCGCCGTTTTCTAATTTCAAAGCGGCACCCACCAAGAATTTAGAGTAGGGCGCATAGGCATCTTTTCGGGCTGTTTCAGCAGCTTTAAAAAGTTCTTGTACATCCTCTTTCAATGCTTCTTTTGAAGCGTAAATTGTAAATTCGGTATTGAATTTAATGTTTTTCAAATGGAATTTAATATTCTAAATATTCGCCGTCACCAATGTTAAAAGAAAGAGAAAAACGAAGGGTATTTTCCAAAGGACTTTGTACTTGAGATGCAGAAAATAAATAAGATAAATCGATGTTTACAGTTGAGTATTTAAAGCCAGCGCCTAAAGAAAAGAACTTTCGAGCGCCTTTATCTTCATTTTCATTAAAGTACCCAGCCCGCAGAGCGAAGGAATCTTGGTATAAATATTCTGCGCTCAAAGCCCAAGTAAATTCGTCTAATTCTTCACTAAAACCACCTGGTGCATCTCCGAATGATTGGAAAATACCTTGAACAAATCCCACGTTTGGGTCTTGACCTTCTAAAATGACATTACTGTTTATTACTTGCCCCAAGCTATCAGTATTTGTTGTGTCTGTCCCATTTTGGGGATCGTAATCGCCACTTCCATTGGCATCCGTGTAGTTGTATTCAGTTCCGTAAATTGGTGGTGTAGGGACCAATAATTTAGCGAATTCAGCAGTGACACTTAATTTATTGTAATAATCGAAAATAAAATCAAAGCCGCCACCCAATCTCAATGTAGTAGGAATGAAATTTTCTCGGCCTGCGTCATCGTATTTAATTTTAGGGCCAATATTTTGCAGTGCAAATCCACCCCGCCAACGGCCATTAAAATCATTGTAAGCCACTTCCTCACTTTGGTAGTAACCAGAAATATCCACACCAAATGAACCTGCAGCTTGCGAATTGGGGTCTAGTGCTTGAATTCTTAAATCTGATCTTAAATAGCGCAATGCAACCGACATTGAAAATTGATCTGATAAGCGCAATGCATATGATACATCTAAGGTGAGTTCATTTGGTTTTTCAATGAGTCCAAGGTCAAGTTCTGTCTCCCGAAGTTCAATTTCCCCTAGAGAAAAATACTTAAAACTTGCCGCAAAAGCACTGCGTTCATTGATACGGTTAAAGTAGGTTACATTGGCCAGAAAAATATCATTGACGAGCTTGCTTAGGTAGGGGGTGTAACTGATTCCAAAACCCGATTTTGTTTCTGAAAAAGCATATTTGGAAGGATTCCATTGTTGAGAGTATGTATCTACAGATGTCGCTACCCCCATATCTCCCAAACCGGCAGCTCTCGCATCTGACGCAATGAGTAGAAAAGGAACACCAGTTGTAATGACTCTTGAGTCATCATTTGGGATTATTACTGTTTGGGAAAAAAGAGTGTTACAATATAAAAATGCAACAGCTATAACAGTTGGAATTCTAAATGCAATGATTATTTTTTTTAAGTTCATCATTTTTTAATTTGAATCAAACAAATATATGTTTTTATTAAAGGATTACAAGTTTTTCAATTTTTTCAGATTTCAGGCCAGTCAATTGAGATTTTACATTTAATTTATAGATATAAACCCCTTTGCCAATTTTACTTCCAAAATCATCGGTACCGTCCCAACTGATATTTCGGGATAGTGAACTCGTAGATCCGCTGGCATTGGTTAGACTGTTAATGGTTTTGATCAATTTTCCTGAAATTGTAAATATTTGTATTGAAACGTCTAAAACCCCAGAACTATTGTGATTGAACCAAAATTCTGTATAATTAATAAATGGATTGGGGTAATTAAGTATATTGGTAATCTCTAAACTTTCATTTTGATCAAAGACCAAAAATTGAATTTCTTTTGTACTAGAATTGTTATAGACATCCCAAGCTTTCAGGGAAAGTGTATGAAGACCAGGCTCTAAATTTCTAAACGGATAACTCAAGCTTCCACTCTGGTAGCTATCCACATCAGCTATGTAATAATCATTTAAAATGAATGGGTTGGTTTCATCGCCATCTAAAATCGCAACAATATCATGACCTACGCCACTGGCTGTATTAATGCCATTTTCATCGTATAATTTAGCAATAAGTGTTGGGTTTTCATTGGTAATTCCTCCTGAAACAAAACTCTCATCGTTCATGTATAACTCAATGTTGGGTCCCTGGTTATCAACAGGAGCATTTAAATTAACACCACCAATCTGGATGTCAAAATTATAGCCTCTTTGGTCGGACAACGGCGTTTCTGTTTTTGAGTAAAAGCTGATTTTTCCATTTCCAACAGGGACGACTATGTCTCTAGGCACGATAAAATTGATCTCAAATTTACCGTTTTCCACAGATGCCTGCCCTCTAAAAAGAACCTCTCCTAAGGCCTCGTAATCCAATGTAATAAGTTGTCCATTAAAAGTCGAACCATCATTAGCCAGGGTAGACCTTTGTATGCTTTTATCAAAGACTGTGGCGGTTAGCGTGCCACTGTAATTGCTTAATATATTTCCTTGTTCACTGGCTACAAAACCTTCAATTTTCGCAGGACTTAAGGCTTGAAGTGTAATATTTGTATTACCGATCTCTTCATCGTTGAGTTTGGTTGCAATAATATCGGGTGCAGCCAACGGGAGCTTGAGCGCTGGGTCTCCAATAAAAAACACCAATCTGCGTTGAATATTGTTAGTAACTGAGGGGTCGTTTTTAGTCAGTCTTAAAGCCTCGGCTATGCTCATTGTTTGACTGTTTTCGAAATCAAATAAATATTGGCTTAGGGTTTCGTTAAATTGAATACCAACGCTTATAAAAATCTGTCTTGTGGTCGTAATCAGTCCAATAGCGCCTCCTCTTTTGTTCCAATATAAAAATTCACCTGCAGTTTTTCGAAGTGGGTTGTCAAATTTGGTGAACTCACAAGTAACGGTTACAAAACAAGCAAGCTTATTTGGGTTGTTGAGTTCTTTGGCATTTATCTTATCAAAAATGCGCTCTGAGGCCAATCCGTCTTCCCCTCCGTGACCAAAATAATTTACGACCACAGCACCCACTTCAAGGGCATCAAAAATGGCATCATTAACCTGCGGATAACGTTGCCCAGCAGCGGAAGATTCTTGCGTAAATGAATCAGAGTGAATTTTTTCAACGTTGATAAAAGGTTTCGAGGCTTTGACATCTTCCGCAATTTGATCCGTGGTTATCTGTAAAAATCGATCACTTAATTTATCAACATCGTCTGAAATTAATAAAAAATTATTGCGCCAGTTGGCATAGGCATCAACACTGTAGTAAGACTCAATTTTGTCGACCATTTCATTAGCGCGTTGTGGGGACTCTGCTAAAATTCTGCCCACAGCGATATCCAATTTATCTGCAGTAACCATGCCTCCTTCAGAAGGATCCATCATACCAAAAAAATCATCAGAAATAAAAGAACTTGTCAAGCTAAAACTGTTTTTTGAAAGCCAAGAGGGTGCAATATTTGTATTGTTTTGAATGCGTTCTTTATAATCAAATGAAGCATCGCCAAAAAGACACAAATACTTTAAGCGGTTGTTTGGATTGCTGGCATTGTCGTAAATATATTTAACAAGATTTCGAATGGCCGAAATATCTTGCATACCAGTACTAAACTCTGTATATATAGATTCAAGTGTGACAACTTTTACATTCAGGTTGTTTTTTAATCTGTTGATATTAGCCAACCTCTCGGCTTGAGCGCTTAAAAACGCTGGAGTGATGATTAAATAATCAATGTCTTGAAATTGCCCTTCGTTGTTTAAAAATACAGTTCCTTTTAAATCTTGGTTAGCTACTGAAGCATTAGGAAGCAATCTTGGACGGTAAGTATTGGATAAAGCTACTGCTTGATAAATTTTAGAATCCCCTAAGGAGGTTTTAAAACTAAATTCAGCGTTGTTCAATTCATTTTTGTAATAAGTTGCGTTGTAGGGATCTGTTACGTCCCAAACTTCGTCAATCCCAGTCGCGTTAGAAATATTAAATTGTCCAACTCCATTAAGCAATGGCATATCGTTGTGTTTGAATTGAAATTGAAGTGCATTAGCGACTAGGGCTCTTTCAGCTTCCAAAGAAATGTAGTCTAAATAGGCCCTTGCAGATGGGTTTCCGTTATTGTTGTAAAATAAGTCAATGGTTACAGCGTCCGAACTGCTTTCGATATCACCATCAAAGACCGCTTCCGTTCCGAGAATACCATATTCTACAGAAGGGAGTGAAAGATTGCTCACATCAGAGTTGTTCGCTTTGATTTCCATATTTGTAGCAGATTCTGCACTGGCAGCAATATAAACTTTAAGTTTCAGAGGGCTGCTAGTGATCAGGTTTGGAAATTCAAAATTGAAGCTGCGTGTATTTTCGAAATAAAAGCGATGGCCAAACCAACGACGACCTATTTGTCCAATATTATATNNGTCTTTTTCAAAAAATTTATAATCGTGAAATGTGGTAAATGAGGTGCTTGGGTTCCCTGAAGGTTGGTTAGCGGCGCTCATGCGCAAGCCATTTTCACTACCAATTTCAATGTAATAGTAACAAACATCGCTGTAAGGGTTGATATGTGAATTGTTTTCAGCTTTGTAATACTTTGGCCCAATGGCATAAAAAAGCAAAAAATCTTCGTTGTTAAAGACGCCATCTTCTTCTCCAAAAAATTGGATCGCGTTTTGAATCAAGTCATAAGATTGGGTTTCATTATTTAGCAAAGGTAATGATTGCCCACCATGTCCATAAACTTTGATTTTTTTTGGGTTTATAACATCCGTATTGATTCCAAGTGCATCAAAAAATCCCTTATCTAATTTTTGAACTCCTGTTGTATCAACCGCAAAGCGATACCATTGGCCTGTTTTCAATGCAGAACTTTGAAGGGAAGTGCTTAAACTAGATAATCTATTGTTAGAGGATGAAGTGTAAGAAAGTGTAAAATTTACTACTTTTTTTAAGATACCATTATCGTTGAAAATAGGATTTATTTCGATGGTATTAGAGACTTTGCCTCTTGCATTTGAATTGAAAGCTCTCAATTGAACATCGTTTGGAATCCAACTTAATTTTAAATCTTTTAATTCTGATTCTGTAACAATAGTCGTAATTAGGTTTATGATTTTAACACTTTTTAAATTGACGGGTGTTTTGTCATCCAACTGCGCTGTGTAGGTGATACCTTTTTCAAAAGAGAAATTAAAATTTTTTAATTTAAAATGAGGAAGCTCAATTTGCTTTGACCCCACAGAAAAAACTTTTGAACTGTTCCAGTCAATTTCAAAGCGCTGGGTTTGGGAATGGCTCAGCGTCACAATGCACCAAAGCGTTAAAAAAAAAGAAATTTTCTTCATGAAAACTTAACGAGTGTTCTTCAAAATTAGTATGCAAATACTAACTTGATTTTCAAAATTACAATAATAAAATCTCATAATAATCGTTATTTGATAAAACATAAATCTTTTTAAGTTTAAATATTACACAAACGATTTAAAATTTTATTGCAAACCAAATCATATTTAGTATATTGCAATTTCAATTTTTTAAATACTTTTTAAATAAAAATTAAGTATGAAACACAACAAAATATTTAGATGGTCCTTTATAGCGCTTTTTTCCTTATCTATGCTGGGCTGCAGTAAATCCTCCTCAAAATATGGTAATTCCTCACGGGGTACAGGATGGCAAATCAATGCTAAAGAAGGTGGCTTTCAGTACAATACAAGATTTAAAGAACAAGAGACAGCCCCTGGACTAGTCTTCGTTGAAGGTGGAACTTTCACGATGGGGAAAGTTCAGGATGATGTCATGCACGATTGGAACAACACTCCAAATCAACAGCACGTTCAATCCTTTTATATTGATGAGACAGAGGTTACCAACCTTATGTATTTAGAGTATTTAGACTGGATTAAACGAGTTTATCCTCCAGAAAATCCTGAATTTGAGGATATTTATAATGGTTTACTTCCCGACACTTTAGTTTGGAGAAATCGATTGGGGTCTGCCGAGATTTTGGTGGAAAATTATTTGCGTCATCCTGCTTATCGCAACTATCCTGTTGTTGGTGTGAGTTGGCTTCAGGCCAATGAATATGCCAAGTGGAGATCAGACCGTGTAGGTGAAATGGTCCTACAAAAAGAAGGATATTTAGAAAGAGGTGCACACATTCCTACTGAATCTGTAACTGCCACTAACAATTTTAACCTTGACACCTATGTGAATGTCCCAAATCAAACATTTAAAGACAGTCTTGGAACTCATTTAGGTGGTAAAGGCAACAGACGAAATGACACTTTGATTGGCTTTGCATCAAGAGAAACAGGCTTAATTCAAATTAAATATAGGCTTCCAACAGAAGCAGAATGGGAATATGCAGCTCTTGGTCTAACGGGGATTAGAGAATACAACATCTATCGCGGTAGAAAAAAATACCCTTGGAATGGTCAGTATACCAGAACTGGAGAAAGAAAAATAAAAGGAGATCAGTTAGCAAACTTTAAACAAGGAAAAGGTGATTACGGAGGTATTGCAGGGTGGTCTGACGATGGTGCAGATATTACTAATGAAGTAATGTCGTATGATCCAAATGATTTCGGTATTTATGATATGGCGGGTAATGTAGCGGAGTGGGTTGCAGATGTCTACCGCCCAATTGTTGACGATGAATTCAATGATTTTGCCTATTACAGAGGAAATATTTACACTAAGAACGCGCTTGCTGAAGATGGATCTGTAAAAGTAATTGGGACTGATAATTTTGAATACGATACGCTTACAAATGGAAAAATTATTCCAAAAAGCCTTCCTGGTCAGCTTGCTAAAATTCCGGTTGACGAAGAAGAAACATATTTAAGAACAAATTTTGATAAAAGTGACAATCGGAATTTTAGAGATGGGGATAAACAATCGTCAAGATATTTTGACGATTTTGAAGAGGGAGAGGATTCAAATTCTGATGTAACTAGAAAAATGTATGATTCTCCTAAGCATATAGTAGGAGCCAATTCGGATGGCACAATTAACAGAGAATATGACAAATCTAATACAAGAACTTCGCTCGTAAATGACCAAGCACGAGTTTACAAAGGAGGATCTTGGAAAGACAGAGAATTTTGGATAGACCCAGCGCAGAGGCGTTTCTACCCCGAAGATATGGCGACTGATTTTATCGGTTTTAGATGTGCTATGTCTAGAGTTGGATCCAAGTCAATGAATAAAAAGAAAAGAAAAAATTAAAAATAGTTTCTGTTATTTTAAAAGTCCTAAATTATATTTAGGACTTTTTTGTACATTTAAGTTATGAAAATTGAGAAGCTTCATCGCTTATTTTTAAAATTCAATGGGGTTTCTACAGACACTCGTTCTATAGCCCATGGCGCGCTTTTTTTTGCTTTAAAAGGAGAAAATTTTAACGGCAATGATTTTGCCAAAAAGGCACTGGATTCTGGAGCGTCTTATTGTATAATAGATGAACAGCAATTCCAAAGTAATCCGCGTTTTATTTTGGTCCGAAATGT
Organism: Flavobacteriaceae bacterium; assembly: GCA_002690085.1. Lineage (GTDB taxonomy): Bacteria > Bacteroidota > Bacteroidia > Flavobacteriales > Flavobacteriaceae > UBA3537. The sequence continues at coordinate 7,553 of NZDM01000018.1, read as the reverse complement.
TTTAAATACGTTGCAAGAACTGGCTAATTTTCATCGCAAATATTTAAATATTCCAATCATTGCTATTACTGGTAGCAATGGGAAAACAACCACGAAAGAACTGATTAATTCGGTTTTGGCCCAACGCTATAAAACACATGCTACTCAAGGAAATTACAACAATCATATTGGAGTTCCACTGACCTTACTTCAAATGGATGCCTCAGTAGACATTGGAATCGTTGAAATGGGGGCCAACCACATCGGAGAAATCGCCAAACTTTGTCAAATTTCGGCGCCTAACTGCGGATACATTACTAATTTTGGTAAGGCCCATTTGGAAGGTTTCGGTAGTGCTGCAGGCGTAATCAAAGGTAAATGTGAATTGTACGATTATTTAAAGAGTAACAAGGGTCTTGTTTTCATAAATGGGGATGATAAAAAGCAAGTACAACATATTGGAAGCTATAAGAAATCGCATATTTTTTCAAAAAAAAATAGTTCTAATATTCAAGTATCGATGACATCTGAAACCCCTTTTATAAGCTTTGAATCACAGGGGTGCACAATGGAAAGTCAGCTTGTTGGAATTTATAATTTTTCCAATGGTGCCGCGGCCATTGCCATGGGTTGTTTTTTTGAAGTCAGTATCGAAAATATTAAAAAAGGCATTGAATCTTACACCCCAAATAACAACCGTTCTCAAATTATCCAAAAAGGCTCCAATACCATTATTTTAGACGCTTACAATGCCAACCCTAGCAGTATGGAGGTGGCCTTGTATAATTTTAATTCCATGAAAAGCCCCTTAAAGATTGTAATTTTAGGGGATATGTTTGAACTGGGTGTTCACAGTAAGTCAGAGCATCAAGCTGTTATTGATGAGGTAAACTCTTTAAATTTTTCATCTGCATATTATGTAGGTTCACACTTTTTTGAATTAGCTTCTGATTCGTCAAAAGCCAACTTTTTTAAAACTACGGAATCGTTTCGAAATCAGCTTCAATCCTTAGTTTTTAAAGATGCATTGATTTTGATAAAAGGGTCTAGGGGTATGGCTTTGGAAACTTTATTGGACTCTTTCTAACGCTTTTTAAAAGGTCTTCTTAATTTTAAAATAAGATTGTCTCCCTATTTTTATCCTTAGTAAAGTTGAGATTGTAGGTTAGAACTCCAAATTCAACTAACACAATATTGATTTGTTTGTGTGACCTTTCTAAAAAAAGTGTGTTTTCGATAGTTATGGATTCTATGTTTGCCATGGAGTTACAATCAGGAATTTCAAAGTACAAATAAATATCGTGCAAGTCCTTTGCAATTTCTTTTCCAATCCAGTTGTATGATGCTATTTTTTCGTTAATAGAAATTTTCAGATGATAATCGAAATAATTTTTTATGTATTGATCAGAAGATTTATTTTCTTTTGGGCTCCCTAGTTTTAATTTGCCAGAACTTTTTGTCTCTAAGGTTTTTTCCAAATCATCTATAGCAACTCTTACAGTTATTTCTATTGACTCTTGGTCTTTGTTGTAATGCAAAGTCGTGTGAGATACATGAAAATCGTGAAAGGGAAGTATTGTGTAGAGAATTAAAAAGATCAAAGACTTTGCCATAATAATTTGTCATTCATTTTCTAAAACTATTGTTTTTTGGCTCTTTCGGCTCTTTGCATGGGGTTTTCAAGCTTTTCTTCGTTTTGCTTGTAAAGTTGGAAACGCGTCGGTTCAGTTCTTGCTGGCCAATAATTATTATTCAAATCAACATCTGCAGTTTCTAAGAATGGATCCAATTTAACATTCATCAACTCCTTATCTAGAATAAATACTTTTTTGATTTTTTCATTATTTCTCTTCCATATTTCTGCAGGGATTCTTACAATTTCTTGGGTTCCGTCCGTATAAGTAAATTCTAGAATGATGGGCATCACAAGCCCTCCAATATTTGAGAACTGAAGTTCGTAGTAGTTTTTATCAGAATTTAAAAATGCCTTCTCTTCCGCATCAAGAGTGTTTAGAAAGTCGGCATATTCTTGTCTGTCTAAAACATCGGTTTTAAAGGGGTCATAAGTCGTGTAAAAATCTACTGCACCTTTATCTTTTTCAGTCACTGTTTTGGAAATAGAAGCAGCATCACGTTTATTTCCAATGTAAGTGCTGTTTTTTTCTTTTTGATTTTTTGCGATGGGATTTTCAATATCAGGATCGGCAGTATTTATTTTAAACCAGTTTACTTGGTCTAAAGAAATGTCCACACAATCGTTGGTGTAAAACCAACCTCTCCAAAACCAATCAAGATCTACGGCACTGGCGTCTTCCATGGTTCTAAAGAAATCTGCTGGCGTAGGGTGTTTAAATGCCCATCTTTCACTGTACGTCTTAAAGGCATAGTCAAACAATTCTCTGCCCATGATCGTTTCTCTTAAAATATTGAGCGCTGTAGCAGGCTTCCCATACGCATTGTTACCAAATTGCAAAATGGATTCAGAATTTGTCATGATGGGTACAATTCCACTTTTATCTCCTTTCATGTATTGAACAATATTTTCTGGAGGCCCTCTTCTTGAAGGGAAATCTCTTTCAAATTCTTGTTCGGTAAGGTATTCTACAAAGCTGTTAAGACCTTCATCCATCCATGTCCATTGGCGTTCGTCAGAATTTATAATCATTGGGAAGAAATTATGACCAACTTCGTGAATTATGACACCAATCATGCGATACTTTGTTCTCTCAGAATAAGTTCCATCTTCTTCAGGCCTTCCAAAATTAAAACAAATCATAGGATATTCCATCCCAAGGGATTTGGCATGAACCGATGTGGCTTGCGGGTAAATGTAATCGATGGTGTATTTGGAATAAGTCTTTAGGGTGTGTGCAACTGCTCTGGTTGAAAACTGTTCCCAAAGCGGATTCCCTTCTTTTGGATAATAACTGTAAGCCATTACCCTTTTACCTCCAACATCCACAGCCATGGCATCCCATATGAATTTTCTAGAGCTTGCCCAACCAAAATCTCGTACATTTTCTGCTTCAAAAACCCATGTCTTTTTTGAATTGCTTTTGGTTTTTTCATTTGCCTCTGCTTCCTTTTGTGTAACAATAATTTCAGGATCTGTATAGTTGTTTTTTGCTTTGTCTAGCCTTTTAATTTGTGTTTTACTCAATACAGATGAAGGATTTTTAAGTTCTCCAGTCGCAGCAACGATGTGGTCACCCGGAACGGTGATGCTTACTTTGTAATCTCCAAAAGGCAAAGTAAACTCTCCATCCCCAATAAATTGTTTGTTTTGCCAGCCCTCAACTTCATTATATACCGCCATTCTGGGAAAAAACTGGGCAATAGTGTATATTGAATTTCCTTCTTTTTCAAAGTACTCATAACCACTTCGCCCTCCAATTTTCAGTCTGTCATTAATGTTGTAGTGGTAATTTATCTTAAACGAAAATGATTGCCCTTTTTTTAGTGCCTTTGGGAGTTCTATACGCATCATGGTCTCGTTGATTTTGTATGATAGATTTTTGTTATTTGTATCCGTCACCTTTTCAAGCTTAAAACCGCCGTCAAAATTCATTTGATCATGCATTCTTTTAATACTCCCAAAACTCATTTCATTGCCCATACTACTAGTGGAAGTGAGTTGACCGTGCGATTTTTTTGCCCGTATATTTTGATCTAATTGTATCCAAAGATAGCTCAGGACATCTGGTGAATTATTGGTGTAGGTAATCGTTTCTTTTCCATATATAATATTGTTGATTTCATCGAGTTCAACATCAATCAAATAATCCGCAGTTTGCTGGTAGTATTCATGCCCTGGTGCCCCACTGGCAGTTCTGTAAACATTAGGTGTTGGAAGTTCTTCGTACAATTGTTTAAATTTACTATTGTTTAAATTTTCTTGCGAAAAAAGACTGGAAGCAATGCACAATACAATGGCAATAAAATTTATTTTATTCAACTTGAAATACATAATTTTAAGAATTAAAAATTAACAATCTGGAAGGTCCAGATTGTTTTAAATGGATTTATTTTGTGGGTCATACTGGATTCGAACCAGTGACTTCTACCCTGTCAAGGTAACACTCTGAACCAACTGAGTTAATGACCCTTTAAGCGACCACAAAAATAACAATATCTTTGAATTACAAGGATTTATTTCTAAATTTATAAAAATTAACCAAAACCAATTTTCTTGTATTTTTTATCTGAAACAGTTACATACAACCACGTCGTTGATATTATGTCTGCAGAATGGACTAGAAACACTCTTATTTCAATCGCAGTCATTGTCGTTTTTTTGTTGTCAGCACGTCGCATAAAACTAAAACAGAAAACAGCACTTTTAAACACTATGGGGTGTGTTTTGTTTTTAACTTGCATATACAATCCTTTGCACACCTACATGTCTGGCAACTTCAGCTTGGCTGTAGACTTACCGCTGCACCTTTGTGGAATCTCAGCTTTTATTTGTTCGATAATTCCTTTTGTAAAAAACAAACAAGGCTTATTTGACTTTGTGTTCTACACAGGAATAATTGGAGGTGTTATGGGCATTTTAACCCCTCAAATGAGTGATTATGATGGCAGTTTTTATGTTTATTTTGTATACTATATTCGTCATGTCTTTATTTTTATTATACCGATATTTATGCTTCAAAATTTTGGTCTAAAGCCCAGAAAAAAATCCATGGTTAGAACATTTTTAATATTAAATTTATTGTTGGTAGTTTTGATGCCCTTTAATTTTTATATAGGGGGAAATTATATGTATTTGGCCGAACCCCCACAAGTCAACAATCCATTAGTTATTGGAGAATGGCCTTACTATATTTTTTGGTTTGAAGTATTTGTTGTGCTACTTTTAGTGCTGCTATACAATCTTTCCAAAATATCGTTTAAAAAAAATGTTAGCCCTACAGTTTAAGCGGACTTTATTATCTTCGCATCAATACAATAAGAAATGAAGCCGAGCAAAACAGTTATCATAACAGGGACCAGCCGAGGTATTGGATTTGAACTTGTTTCCTTATTTTCAAAAGCAGGATATGATGTTTTGGCACTTTCAAGAAATGCCGACCCTATATCTAATATGGCCTATAAAAATACCACTGCATTTTCATTTGATTTGAATATGCCAGAAGCTTATGAAGCCGTTGAAGCTTTTATCAATAGAGAATGGAATCAGGTTGATATTTTAATTAACAATGCCGGATCCTTAATCAATCGGCCTTTTGCACAAACCACATTAGAAGACTTTAAAAATGTTTATAACACCAATGTTTTTGGAGTTGCTGAACTTACCAGGCTTGTAATTCCTTTTATGGGCTCCAGTGGTCATGTTGTTAACATAAGTTCAATGGGCGGGGTGCAAGGCTCTGCTAAGTTTGCCGGTTTGTCTGCCTACAGTTCCAGCAAAGGTGCTTTAATAACACTAACAGAACTTTTGGCTGAGGAGTATAAAGACACAGGTCCATCATTTAATGTTCTGGCTTTGGGTGCAGTTCAAACTGAAATGCTGGAAGCCGCTTTTCCAGGCTACAAAGCACTGATGAGCGCCAAAGAGATGGCAGCTTATATTTTTGAATTCTCAAAAACAGGTCAGAAGTTTTACAATGGCAAACTCCTCCAAGTTTCCAGTTCAACGCCCTAGTATTGTTTATCAAGTTGATAAACGGAAATAAAAAAAATATTTCGTTACTTTTGTAACTGCAAAATAACTTCCCTAATGTTTAATAATTTAAGTGAAAAATTAGATAAGGCTTTACATGTTTTAAAAGGGCATGGTAGCATTACCGAAATTAATGTTGCCGAAACACTCAAAGCCGTTCGTCGTGCCTTGTTGGATGCCGATGTAAATTATAAAATTGCCAAAGCGTTCACCAACAAGGTAAAAGAAAAGGCCTTGGGACAAAATGTTTTGACGACGCTCCAGCCTGGTCAATTGATGGTCAAGATTGTCAAAGACGAACTCACTGAACTAATGGGTGGAGATGCTGCTGGTATAGATCTTTCTGGCGCACCGTCCATTGTTTTAATGTCTGGATTGCAGGGTTCAGGAAAAACGACCTTTTCTGGAAAATTGGCGCAATTTCTCAAAACAAAAAAATTTAAAACACCCATGTTGGTTGCCTGTGATGTTTACCGTCCAGCGGCCATAGACCAGTTGCATATCGTTGGCGAGCAGGTAGGGGCTGAGGTTTACAGCGACCCTGGAAATAATGATCCTGTAGCCATTGCCAAAGCAGGTATTGCCGAAGCTAAATCAAAAGGGTGTAATGTTGTTATTATTGATACGGCAGGACGCTTGGCAGTCGATCAAGAAATGATGACTGAAATTGCCAATATTCACAAAGCAATTCAGCCTCAAGAAACCCTTTTTGTCGTGGATTCTATGACGGGTCAAGATGCGGTAAATACAGCCAAAGCCTTTAATGATATTTTAAATTTTGATGGGGTCATTCTTACAAAATTAGATGGGGACACTAGAGGTGGTGCTGCCATTTCTATTAAATCGGTTGTCAATAAACCCATAAAATTTATTGGTACCGGAGAGAAAATGGATGCCATAGATGTTTTCTATCCCGCTCGAATGGCCGATCGTATTTTGGGTATGGGGGATGTCGTTTCATTGGTAGAACGTGCCCAAGAGCAATTTGATGAGCAAGAGGCCCGCAAGATTCAAAAGAAGATTGCCAAAAATCAGTTTGGTTTTGATGATTTCTTATCCCAAATTCAGCAAATTAAGAAAATGGGGAGTATGAAAGACCTGATGGGAATGATCCCAGGTATGGGTAAAATGATGAAAGACGTTGATGTTGATGACGATGCATTTAAGCACATTGAAGCCATCATTCATTCCATGACTCCAAAAGAGCGTTCCAATCCATCTGTTATCAATACTAGCCGCAAAAAACGAATCGGTGCTGGCTCTGGAACTTCTGTTCAAGAAGTTAATAAATTAATGAAACAGTTTAGTCAAATGAGTAAAATGATGAAAATGATGCAAGGCGGTAAAGGCCGCCAGATGATGCAGATGATGAAAAATATGCCAAAATAAGACCCATTATAGGATTATGATATTACTAGACGGAAGACAAACAAGTGCCAAAATAAAAGAAGAAATTGCAGCTACAGTTTCACAAATGAAACAACAAAATCAGCGTGTACCTCATTTAGCAGCTGTATTGGTGGGGATGGATGGAGCGAGTATGACCTATGTTGGGGCCAAGGTCAGGGCTTGCGAATTGGTAGGATTTGATTCAACACTTATAGAACTTCCTGACGACACCTCTGAAGGCGAATTATTAAATCAAATTGAAGCGCTTAATAATAATTCTGATATTGATGGTTTTATAGTTCAGTTGCCACTTCCCAACCATATTGATGATCAGAAAATTTTAATGGCAATTGAACCGAATAAAGACGTGGATGGTTTTCATCCAGTTAATGTGGGGCGTCTTACTTTAGACTTGCCAACGTTTATTTCCGCAACTCCTTATGGTATTATGGAATTATTGGAACGTTACGACATTCCAACTTCTGGTAAACATGTCGTGGTCATTGGAAGAAGTCATATT
>NZDM01000017.1 GCA_002690085.1 Flavobacteriaceae bacterium | reverse complement strand
CCGTGCTGGTATTTGGGCAGAATTTGGAAAAATTATATGTATTTCTGTTGGCCATTTTATCTTGGAAACCGATTCAAAAAAATTTCGCATTACCACATTCACCGGCAAAGAAAAAGAGCTTCTGTTGGGGTTTAAAGAATTGCTTGATAAACATTTTAACGGTCGGAGACATTTGCTTTGCGCCCACAATGGCAAGGAGTTTGACTTTCCGTTTATCGCTAGAAGGATGCTCATTCACAAAATAGAATTACCGTCTAAACTCAATTTATTTGGGAAAAAACCTTGGGAAATTCCGCATCTAGACACCCTTGAACTATGGAAGTTTGGGGATTACAAACACTATACCTCTTTAAAACTAATGACCAATGTCCTTGGAATTCCTTCACCAAAAGATGACATTGATGGCAGTGAAATTTATCGGGTATTTTACAAAGAAAAGGATCTCCAACGCATCATTGCTTATTGCCAAAAAGACACCTTAGCGGTGGCTCAAATTCTATTGCGCTTAAGAAACGAGCCCCTTTTAAGCCCGAGTGAAATTAATTATATTTAAATCATGGAAGATAAAACCATTCTAAGTGTCAAAGATTTGCGTATCGCATTTCAGAGCAATGGTGGTTTAAAATCCGTTGTACACGACATTGCTTTCGATGTTCTTGAAAATGAAATAATAGGAATTGTAGGAGAAAGTGGGTCGGGAAAATCTGTCACCGCCCTAACCCTTATGCAGTTGTTGCCAAAGGGTCAAAAAATACAAGTTTCTGGGACGATTACTTACCAAGGCAGGGATTTAAATGCTCTTACAGAGACGAGTATGCAGGATTTGAGAGGTCGAGAAATCTCAATGATTTTTCAAGAGCCCATGAGTGCTCTAAACCCGTCCATGCGCTGTGGAGATCAGGTAAAAGAAATCATATTACACCATGGTATTGTGAATAAAGAGGCCGCGCCGGCTGAAGTCCTTAATTTATTCAATAGTGTTAAAATACCATCTCCGGCTGAAGCCATGCAGAAATACCCTCATGAACTTTCAGGAGGCCAACAACAACGTGTTATGATTGCAATAGCCATTGCTTGTAAACCAAAAGTTCTCATTGCAGACGAACCCACGACCGCTTTAGATGTAACCGTTCAAAAAGAAATCATTTCCTTATTGAAGCATCTGCAAAAAAAGACCAAAATGAGTGTGATTTTTATCAGCCACAATTTAGCCTTGGTTTCGGAAATAGCACAAAGGACATTGGTGATGTACCAAGGAAAAATTGTAGAAAAAGGAGCGACAGAAACAATTTTTAAAACGCCTAAAAATGACTACACGAAAGCATTGATTGCTGCAAGGCCTGAAATAGGGAAAAGGCTCCAAAAACTCCCAACCATTAAGGACATTTTATTGGATTCGAAAAATGCGGCAATTATAACCAAAAAAGAAAGAGAAAAAAAACACAAGGCCCTTTATTCCGCCCCCCCAATATTAGAGGTTACAAACTTGGGAAAAGTATATTACAAAAGGATTGGTTTCCTCGGAGAGAAAGCAGCTTTTAAGGCCGTCGATGGGGTTAGTTTTAAACTTTATGAAGGGGAGACTTTAGGGCTAGTGGGTGAGTCGGGCTGCGGAAAATCTAGTTTAGGTAACGCCATTTTACAGCTGGATAAAGCAACTTCAGGAAGCATTATATACAAAGGGAAAGACCTTGGGATACTGTCAAAAAAAGCCCTGAGGCGGCTGCGAAAAGAAGTTCAAATTATATTCCAAGATCCCTTGAGTTCATTAAACCCAAGACTGACGGTTGGAGAGGCTATTATGGAGCCTATGAAAGTCCATAAATTGCATAAAAATTATGCCGCTCGTAAATCAAAAACACTAGAACTCTTAGATAAAGTTGGCCTGGACCGTTCGGCTTTTGAACGTTATCCTCATGAATTTTCTGGAGGTCAAAGGCAACGTATTGGGATTGCAAGAACCATTGCTGTGGAACCAAAACTCATTTTATGTGATGAATCTGTTTCTGCACTTGACATTTCAGTTCAAGCTCAAGTGTTAAACCTTCTCAACGGACTGAAAAAAGATTTTGGATTTACCTATATATTTATTTCACACGATTTGGCGGTTGTGAAATACATGTCAGACCAACTTATGGTGATGGACAAAGGAAAAATTGTGGAAAAAGGAGAAGCAGATGCCGTGTACACAAAACCTAAAAAACCTTACACAAAAAAACTTATAAGTGCCGTCCCAAAGGGTTTATAGTGTCATTTCTGGGATCGATCCACCCACAATCAAATGGCCTTCAGTCGCCGCTTGAATCGTTTCAACTGCAACCCCTGGTGCGCGTTCTAAAAGTTTAAATCCTTCCTTCGTAACTTCAAGAACAGCTAAGTTTGTTACAATTTTTTTTACGCAATTGACCCCGGTTAGTGGTAGGCTACAGCGTTTTAAAAGCTTTGACTCGCCTTGTTTGTTGGTATGCATCATGGCCACAATAATGTTTTCGGCGCTTGCCACCAAATCCATGGCGCCCCCCATGCCCTTGACCAAACGCCCAGGAATTTTCCAATTGGCAATATCTCCATTTTCGGCGACCTCCATGGCGCCCAAAATAGTCAAATCAACATGCTTGCCTCTAATCATTGAAAAACTCATAGCAGAATCAAAATAGCTCGCTCCATCCAAGGCCGTAATCGTTTGCTTTCCAGCATTGATTAAATCGGCATCTTCTTCTCCTTCAAAAGGAAAAGGGCCCATGCCTAAAATGCCATTTTCACTTTGAAAATCGACCTCAATATCGGCGCTTACGAAATTCGCAACAAGGGTAGGAATTCCAATTCCTAAATTGACATAATAACCCGGTTTGACTTCTTTGGAAATTCGTTTTGCAATTCCATTTTTATCTAACATATACTTTGCTTTTAAGGGTTTGGAGTCAGTGTGCGTTGTTCAATGCGTTTCTCGTAATCCTGACCTTGAAAAATTCGCTGAACGAAAATCCCAGGAATGTGAATATGGTTTGGGTCTAAGGCCCCTGCAGGTACTAATTCTTCAACCTCAGCCACTGTAATCTTCGCTGCTCCGCACATATTTGGATTGAAATTTCTTGCCGTTCCTTTAAAAATTAAATTTCCTGCGGTGTCTCCTTTCCAGGCTTTTATAAAAGAGAAGTCGGCTTTAAAAGCGTATTCTAAGACGTGCATTTTCCCATCAAATTCACGGGTTTCCTTGCCTTCGGCAACTTCTGTACCAAAACCAGCAGGGGTGTAAATTGCTGGAAAGCCCGCTTGAGCGGCCCTGCAACGCTCAGCCAAAGTGCCTTGGGGAATCAGTTCGACCTCCAATTCGCCAGAGAGCATTTGGCGTTCAAATTCGTCATTCTCTCCAACATAAGAAGAGATCATTTTTTTTATTTGATGCTTCTGAAGCAAGCAACCTAGGCCAAAATTATCGACGCCTGCATTGTTTGATATGCAAGTCAAATCTTTAACATTGATAGCGACCAATTCGGCAATGGCATTTTCAGGAATTCCGCAAAGGCCAAAGCCCCCTAAAAGCAAGGTCATGCCGCTTTGCACGCCTTCTAGGGCTTTTTGTACATTTTTTACAGTTTTATTAATCATTTATTAAACTTTTAGTGAAGAAATTAAAAGTCAATTTCTGGTGTTAATACTTCGTTTATCATATCCGTTTCACCCCTGGAATTATACTGTTCACACTCTGTAGTAATAGATAACAATTCCGGTTTTTCAAATTCTTCTTTGGAGATCCCAAGCGCTTCAATGGCATAGCAACCTTTCATATAATTGGCCCAAATGGGCAGTGCCATGGAGGCGCCTTGGCCATAGGTGATGGTTTTAAAATGAGTCGCACGGTCTTCACCGCCAACCCAAACCCCTGTCACTAAATTGGGAACCATGCCCATAAACCAGCCATCACTTTGATTTTGTGTGGTCCCTGTTTTTCCTGCGATAGGATTTTCAAACTCGTAGGGGTAGCCGGTTACTATTTCTTTGTAAACGGCTTGATTTTTCCCAAAATTATGACGCAATCTTTGGCCTGAGCCAAACTTTGTAACCCCTTCCATTAAATTTACGATAACATAGGCAATTTCTTCACTTAATACATCTCGCGTTTCTGGCGAAAATTGATAGAGTAAAGTTCCATTTTTATCTTCAATTCTGGTTACCATAACCGGTTTTGTGTAAACACCTTTATTGGCAAAAGTTGCATAGGCTGCTACCATTTCATAGATGCTTAAATCGGGGGTTCCAAGTGCAATAGAGGGTACTGCAGGCAGGCTTTGTTCAATACCTAAACTTTTGGCTAAATTGATTACGGGCTGTGGCCCTATTTCGTTAATTAATCGCGCTGTGATAGTATTTCTAGAATTGGCCAGTGCCTCTTTTAACGTTTCAAATCCCGCGTAATTATTGCTGGAGTTTTTAGGAGCCCAAGGCTTCATATTGCCAAACTTCATAGCGGGAATTGTAATTTGTGCTTTTGGAAAAGTGTCGCAGGGCGAAAGGTGCAATTGATCAATCGCTGCGGCATACACAAATGGCTTAAAAGTGGACCCGACTTGGCGCTTGCCTTGTTTGACCATATCGTATTGGAAATGCTTATAATTAAACCCGCCAACCCAAGTTTTAACAAATCCTGTTTGGGGCTCCATTGACATGGTTCCAGCCCTGAGAAAAGATTTGTAATAGCGCATGGAGTCCATAGGAGTCATTACAGTATCAATTTCGTTGTTAGGTGCGGTCCAAGAAAAAACTTTCATAGGAGTCTTCTCCTTAAAAGAAGCCGTAATTTCACTAACTGGTTTTTTAAGATCATAACGCATTTTACGCCAACGCTCGGAGCGTTTCATGCCAAGATTTAAAAGCCTCTGAATTTCTTCGTCCTCCAATTCTAGAAAAGGTGCTGTAGGGTTTCTTTTCTTGGTGTTTTGAACAAAAAACTCGGCTTGAAGCGCCTTCATGTGATCCGTTACTGCGGACTCTGCAAGCGTTTGCATTCTAGAATCAATGGTGGTATAAACCTTAAGGCCATCTCTATATATATTGTATTTATCACCATTGGGCTTTCTGTTCTCGCTTTGGCTTACCCAGCCTTTTAAAAATTCTTTTAAATAGGCACGAAAATAGGTCGCAATCCCTTCTCTATGGGACTCTGGTTTGTAATTTAAATTAAGAGGGGTTACTTGCAGTGAGTCTTTTTTAGTTTCACTGATAAAGCCGTATTTAGCCATTTGAGACAGGACTATATTCCTGCGGTTTTTTGTGCCAACAGGATTTCTTTTGGGCCGTGGATTATATAGCGATGAGTTTTTGAACATCCCAACCAGCATGGCGGACTCAGGAATGTTTAAATCTGTGGGTTCTTTACCAAAATAAATTCGAGAAGCGCTTCGAATACCATCTGCATTGTTGCCAAAGTCATAAATATTAAAGTATTGCGCAATAATCTCTTCTTTGGTATATTGCTTCTCTAAACGAGTTGCAATAACCCATTCTTTTATTTTTTGAGTAATCCGGCCAAGGGTGTTTTTAGAGCCCTCTCCGTGAAAAAGTTGCTTTGCTAATTGTTGAGAAATCGTACTCGCGCCCCCATCTTTACCCAAATTAAAAAAAGCTCTTAAGGTCCCTCTACTATCGATCCCAGAATGATCCATATAGCGAATGTCTTCCGTGGCAATAAGCGCATCGACCAAATGCCTTGGAAGTTCATCATAACCAACAGGCGTACGGTTGTCTTCGTAATAAAACTTCCCAAGTGTTACCCCGTCGGAAGACAAAATTTCTGTAGCTAAATTAGTCCTTGGGTTCTCTAATGCGGTATGGTCTGGCATAGGGCCAAAAACACCGAAAGATGCTAGCAAAAAAACAAATGGGATGGAAAATGCTGTCAACAAGAATAAGATCCAAAACCAGCGTTTGGGTTTTGAGAAATTTGACTTAGATTTTCTTTTTTTTGCCATCTTTAATATTTATTGAACGGTTTCAATGCTAAATCCAATATCCTCAACCCCGTCTAAAAAAGCCTGGCCCTCAGTATTGCCAAGTACCCGATTGGCATGTAGGATTTCAAGACTGTATTCACCTATTTCCGTAAAATTAAATGGGGTGTCATGCCCCTTGTACCAAAGCCGGTGTTCTTTAATCATCATATAGCCCTGTCCTAACATAGAGCCATCTGGGTTTGACATCTTGTATTCTAAGGTGTCCTTTTGTACTTTCCCTTTGGGGTGGTACAAGGAAACGATCAAAAACAGGTTGCTAAATTGATATGTTTTATTGGTGCGAAGCTTTAAGAATAAATCAACAGGTTGAAGCGTGTCGGTGACATTAAAGTGATATGTGATGGGCGTATCCTTGTGCCAAGGTGAATCTAATGACGTGTATTGGTTAAACACTGCTTTTTTGTCACAAGCGAAGATTGTGGTAAGTATTAAACAGCATATGAAAAATTTTATTCGCATTCTTGTGAAGCTTCAGCGTCTTAAGGCCTATTGTTTGTGTTTTCTTAAAAATGCATCTATACATGTTTAAGCGCCAAGGTTCCCCCAAATAAACCTTAAACATTTTGTGTTATTTAGCTATGTAAATATAAGTTTATTTGAGAACTTAAAAAAGCGCATTCCATTACAGCTAAGTGTCTAATTTTCAAACAGAGTCCTTATTTGAAGGGTCAAGAATATTCCTAAGATCTTTCTTAAAAGGGAGGTGATTTGCGCGGCCTTTCTTAAAAATATCGTTGCTATTGCCCTGTCCTTTACGCAAGGCCTTTTGAGTTTCATAAGGCAAGTGGTGAATTTCTTTACATTGTGAAGAACAACAACTGTCCATTTCTGCTTTACAGGCGTCACATTGAATGAATAATAAATGACAGGCTTCATTGGCACAATTTACATGAACGTCTGCGGGGGCACCACATTGGTGACACTGGGCAATAATGTCTTCAGATATTTTTTCAGCACGGCGTTCATCGAACACAAAATTTTTGCCAATAAATTTATTTTTCAGACCTAATTTTTGAACTTGCCTTGCATAATTAATAATCCCGCCTTCGAGTTGAAACACATTTTTAAAACCTTTGTGCTTGTAATAGGCGCTGGCTTTTTCACAACGTATTCCGCCGGTGCAATACATCACTAATTTTTTAGTTTCCTTATGGTCTTTGAGTTGATTTTCAATGAGGTCTAAAGAGTCTCTAAAAGTATCTACGTCGGGTGTTACAGCATTTTTAAAATGCCCTATTTCACTTTCATAATGATTGCGCATGTCCACTATAACAGTGTCTTCATCTTCAACGAGTTCGTTAAAACGGTTGGCGTCAACATGGGTGCCAATATCCGTAACATCAAAAGTGTCATCTTCAAGTCCATCAGCCACAATTTTATTTCGAACCTTTACTTTCAATTTTAAAAATGAGAACATGTCTTGCTGAATGGCAAGATTTAAACGTACATTTTCTAAAAAAGAAATGCTATCTAAATGTATTTTAAAGGCTTGAAAATTTTCAGCTGGGAGCGAAAGTTGGGCATTAATCCCCTCATGAGCAATATAAATGCGTCCGAGCACATCAATAGTGTCCCAAAATAAATAGAGATGATTTCTGAGAATCTGTGGGTTGCCAATTTTGGCATATTTGTAAAAAGAGATCGTCAAGCGGTCTTTACCCGCCTTTTTAATGAGTTCTGCTCTTTCATTGCTGCTTAAATTATTGTACAGTTGCATGCTATACTTTTTTAAGTTTAATGATTTATTGAGCTGCAAATGTAATGTTTTTTGAATACTGGGGATCATGAAAAAAATTCAAATGATGAAAATGACAAAAAAATTCGTTAAACTTTAGTAAAAAGACAACAGCAATGAGCAAACTTCGGGAAAGAAATATTATTTTAGCAAGAACATTCCAATCCAAAAAAAACTGAAGATGAGCAAAGAAAAAGACGCCAAGCTAAAAGCCCTAAAATTAACGCTTGATAAACTCGATAAAGCCTATGGCAAAGGCACAGTTATGAAAATGAGTGATGCNCCNGTGGTGGACGTNGATGTCATNNCNNCAGGTTCTTTAGGNCTNGATGTTGCNTTAGGNGTTGGCGGATACCCAANGGGGCGGGTNNTTGAAATTTATGGCCCTGAATCTTCNGGTAAAACAACCCTTACATTACATGCAATTGCAGAGGCTCAAAANNCAGGAGGAATTGCAGCTTTTATCGATGCTGAGCATGCATTTGACCGCTTTTATGCTGAAAATCTAGGAATCGANATTGATAATCTTATCATATCGCAGCCAGACAATGGTGAGCAAGCNTTAGAAATTGCTGACAACCTAGTGCGCTCNGGCGCCATTGATTTAATNGTTATTGATTCGGTTGCAGCCTTGACGCCNAGAAGTGAAATTGAAGGGGAAATGGGNGATTCCAAAATGGGNNTGCATGCGCGCTTGATGTCACAAGCCCTAAGAAAACTAACAGGCTCAATAAGCAAGACCAACTGTACAATGATTTTTATCAACCAGCTGAGGGAAAAAATAGGGGTGATGTTCGGTAATCCTGAAACAACAACTGGTGGAAATGCGCTTAAATTTTATGCGTCGGTACGCCTCGACATCAGACGCTCTACACAAATAAAAGACGGTGATGGAAGCGTACGTGGAAATAAAACAAGAGTAAAAGTGGTCAAAAATAAAGTTGCACCACCATTTAAATTGGCTGAGTTTGATATTATGTACGGTGAGGGCGTATCTAAGGTTGGTGAAATCCTGGACCTTGCTGTGGAATTTGACATCATTCAGAAAAGTGGTTCCTGGTTTAGTTACGATGCAACGAAGCTTGGACAAGGCCGAGATGCGGTTAAACAAATGATCAAAGACAATCCCGATTTGATGGATGAATTAGAGGCAAAGATTAAGGGAATCATTAAAGGGGATTCTGAAGCCTCATAAATGCTGCGTTTTTATCCCTGATTTTCCAAAGATTTCAAAATAAGCAGATAAGCTTTATCACTCATGATTTTGAGCGATTCAAGGCTGAAATCCTTTGGGTCTAAAAAAGGATGCGCCTTTGCGCGCATTTTGCCTGGGCTTCCGCTAAAAAACGTATAAGAAAAGCGCTTTTTATTATCAAAAAAAGTGATTGGAACCAGCGGCAGTTGGTGGTCTACGGAAAGCCTGAAAGCGCCTATTTTAAACTGGTCTAATGGCACCGATTCCTTTGGAACCCCACCTTCTGGAAAAATACAGATGCTCAACCCTTGTTGAATGCGTTTTTGGGCTTGATTAAAAACGTCCCTTCTACTGCTGTAATTGCTGCGGTCTACCAAAATTGAGGTGCGCTTGTAAAAGAATCCAAACAACGGTATTTTTGCCAACTCTATTTTTCCAACAAATACAAAAGGGTGGTCCTTAATCATTGCAAACATCAGCATGATATCTGTCATAGAGGTGTGGTTGGCAACAAAAATATAACTTTGCCCTTTTTTCAATTTCTGATCCCAGTCAATTGACCAATAAAAGCCCATGCCAGCAAGAATACAAAGCGACCAGAACCGCGCTAATTTATAAAAATAAGGATACCAAGATGCTTTCAGGGTTGAAAGAATCAAAAAAGGTGATAACAAAAATGTACATATCCCAACTAGTAAATAGAACCAAACTCTATAAATTAGCCAAATTGGATAGTATATCGACTTCATCAAGCCCAAAACTACTAAAAATATTGAGCGATTGCTTCAAAAAAATTACCTTTGTGTGTAAATCCAAGAAACACATCGGCAAATGGCGAGAATTTTAACAGGGGTTCAAAGTACAGGAACGCCACATTTGGGAAACATTTTAGGCGCAATCCTGCCAGCGATTGAAATGAGCAATGACAATGCAAATGATGCCTTTCTTTTTATTGCCGATTTACATTCACTCACACAAATAAAAAATGCGCAAAACCTGCGCGAAAACACCTTGTCAACAGCTGCAGCTTGGTTGGCTTTTGGATTGGATGTAGAAAAAACTGTGTTTTACAAGCAAAGCGATGTACCTCAAGCCACAGAACTGGCTTGGTATTTAAGCTGCTTTTTCCCCTTTTCAAGATTAGAATTAGCACACAGTTTTAAAGATAAAGCAAGTCGATTGGAAGACATAAATGGCGGTTTATTTAGCTACCCAATGCTTATGGCTGCTGATATTTTACTATATGATGCCAACATTGTCCCGGTTGGAAAAGACCAGTTACAACATCTTGAAATGACAAGAAATGTCGCATCAAGATTCCATTCAAAAATGGGAGAAACTTTTATTATCCCTAAAGCAAAAGTGCAGGAGCAAACAAAATTGATTCCAGGAACAGATGGCCAAAAAATGAGTAAAAGCAAGGATAATGCGATTGACATTTTCCTAACAGACAAGGCTCTCAGAAAACAAATCATGTCTATCAAAACCGACAGCACACCACTTGAAGATCCAAAAGATTGGACCGTATGCAATTGTTTTGCAATTTATGAATTACTCGCGTCTAAGGAAGCGCTTGAAACAATGAAAGAGAATTACCAAGCTGGTGGTTACGGCTATGGTGATGCCAAGCAAGCCTTATTTGAGCTTATATGCAAGAAATTTTCCTTTGAACGTGAACGCTACAACCATTATATGGCACATCCAGAGGAAGTTGAAAAAATATTAACGTTTGGTGCTGGAAAAGCAGCGGCAGTCGCCAATTCGGTGCTTGCAAGGGTTAGAAAAAAACTGGGCTACTAAAAAAGTTGAAAAACATTCCCAGTAAGGCCATTGCATACAATAATTGGGTTGAATTCATTTGGGGTGATTTTAGTGTAAATATATAAAACCTGTCAAACAAACTTCCTTTTAAGCTTCTTGGGGAAATTCAAAAAAAATTTATACATTTGAAACAATGCAACTCGGCCAATATATAAGCACACTTTTATACCGATACGAATGTGTCGTGGTCCCCGCATTTGGAGCGTTTTTAACCCACAAAGTGTCGGCTGAAATTGATGCACAAGCTCAAGTGTTTTATCCGCCTAAAAAACGTTTATCATTTAACGAACAGCTGCAATCCAATGATGGTGTTTTGGCAAATTACATTGCAACTTCTGAGAAAGTTTCATATGAAAATGCCCTTGCTAAAATTGCCAAACAAGTGGCCAAAATTCAACAAAGACTTAAGAAAAATGAAACCGTTTCACTTAAGTATGTTGGAGATTTAAGCCGATGTAAGACTGGCGCTTTAGAATTTGAACCTTCTTATCATCTAAATTATATGACCGCTGCCTTTGGCTTGTCACAATTTGTTTCGCCAGAGGTCAAAAGAGATTTACCTTTAAAGGTTGTGGGCCACAAGGAAAAAGAAACAACCTTAATTTTAGCTTCAAGAAAAAGCCGTACAAATACTTTAATAAAATATGCTGCAGTTGCCGTAATCATGCTCGGACTTGGCGGCTTTATGGTGTCGAATGCCTACATACAGTATATTGAAAAAGAAAATATTGTCGCTCAAGAAAAGGCCCGTATCGCCTTAGGCAATCAAATCCAAGAGGCAACATTTTTGGTAAACACACCCTTGCCGGCCATCACCATAGATATTGAAAAACCTTACGGAAGCTTCCATATTGTAGCGGGTGCTTTTAGAGTCAAAGCGAATAGCGAAAGGAAGCTTCGACAGCTCAAACGCCTTGGTTTTAATGCACGGCTCATCGGTCAAAACCGCTACGGTTTGCATCAAGTCGTTTTTGAAAGCTACAAAGAACGCCGGGCTGCTGAGCGCGCATTATACAATATCAAGCGCACACAGGACCCTGCGGCTTGGCTTTTGATCAAGAACATTCCCTAATTTTAAAAAAGTCTGGTAGAGAAAACTTTCAGTAAGCACCTCGAGCTAATAGGGCCAAATTTATCGACTCCCTACGGCTAGGGCCCTAATTATTATCCGCAAGATTAAAAGTTATTGGTTTGATGAAATGATTTGCCCAATAAATTCTACCTTTGTAGCATAGAACAACAACTATGACTGCAAAACACCCTTCCGATTCAAAAACTGTGGTAACCGATATGGTTCTTCCCGGTGAAACCAATGCAATAAACACACTTTTTGGAGGCGAGCTATTGGCCCGTATGGACCGTGCTGCTAGTATTACTTCTCAACGGCATTCCGAAAAAGTTGTAGTCACGGCTTCTGTAAATCATGTGGCTTTTAACCATGCAATCCCACGGGGAAGTATTGTGACCATTGAGGCGAAAGTTTCAAGAGCTTTTAAAACTTCAATGGAAGTCTACCTAGATGTGTGGTATACAGATAATAACTTTAACAAACCGATCAAAGCCAACGAAGCTATTTTTACTTTTGTGGCTGTCGATGAAAACAGAAGGCCCGTTGAAATTCCAGAACTAATCCCCGAATCCGAACAAGAAATAAAACGCTTTGAGGGTGCGCTAAGGCGGCGACAATTAAGCTTGGTTTTGGCCGGAAAGCTCAAAGCTGAAGAGGCCACGGAGCTCAAAGCACTTTTTAAGAGCTCATAAGGGTTAGAGCTTATAAACCCAAATTGAGGGGTTCTGAATTGCGCTATCTTTATAAATACCAAAGCTTAAAATAGATTCTCCGGAAGCCTTATTTGTTATGACTTCTCCAAGGACCTGCTTGGTCGTTACTTTATCGCCCTTGCTTACATAAAATTTGGATAGGTTTTTATAAACTGTGATGTAATTACCATGCCTAATCATAATGGTGTTATTTCCGTTTTTGGGCGTCATGATCCCTTGAACAACCCCGTCAAAAACAGCCCTAACAGGCTCTCCTTTATTGGTGGCAATGCGAACACCATTGCTTTTTATTTTAATGCTTGGGTCGATTGGGGATGGATTGGTGCCAAAGCGCATTTTTACAACGCCGCTGGCAACTGGCCAGGGCAATTTTCCTTTATTGGCTGTAAAATTTGCCGCTAACACTTTTTGCTCAGGCGTCATAGAAAAGGTTCTACTTTTGACTGATTTTCCTGCCTTTTTATTAGACGCCGCAATGGCCTCACGAATCAATTTTCTAATTTCTTTATCTAACTTCTCTGATGCTTTTTGTTTGTCTTTGATTTGCGCTGAGAATCTCGCCAAGTTTTTTTGGATCGATTCAATAAAGGCCTGCTGATCCTTGAGTTCTTTGTCCAAAATTAGCTTCGCCGCTTTGTTTTCGCCAACTAATTTTTGTTTGTTCTTTTTTTGAACTAATAAATCTTGATTAAGCAATTGCAGTTGTTTGGTTTCAACTTTTATAATTTCAGCTTGTTGCCTTTGATAATCTGCATATTGTTTGATGTATTGCAAGCGCCTGTAAGCTTGTTGAAAGCTTGAAGAAGACAATAAAAACATAAGTTTATTATCCCGGGCTCTATTTTTATAAGATTTGACAATCATGTCTGCATATGCCTCTTTTAGAGTCTTCAATTTTACGCGGCGGGTAGAGATTTCGTCCTGGTTGGCGTTGATTTCTCGCGTTAACAAATTGGCTTGTTGGTTGGTAATACGGATCAGGTTTTTGCGAACACTAATTTTGTAATTTAAATCTTCAACAGCACTCACAACAGATTTTTTTTCTTTTTTACCAGCAAACAGCAACTTGGTTATTTCCCTGATTTCTTGTTGCAGTTCTCGGCGTTTTTCTTCTAATTCTTGTTGGCGTTGGCTTTGCGCATTAGCGTTCGATGATCCAATCGCCAAAAAAATAAAAAGAATGAAAGAAAAATATTTAAGCTTAGAGGCCATTAGAAATCAATCGGTTTATAGCCCGTGGGCATTTTAAATGGAAACCGCAAGGGCTGGTTTAAAATTACGGATTTTAAATTCAATTTCAAGCTAGTTTCCTTTTGATTTTCGAGAACTTTGATTGTTATTAATTTGGGAAATAATTGTGCGTCAATGGCTTGGAAACTTTGGTAATTTACATCAAGACTTCGATTTTCAATAGGCTGGTATACAGATTGGCCTTCTAGTTTAAAAGAACCGGGGTTTATATAATAAAACACTTGCAGTAATTCATTTACATTTTTGGGCGCCAAGACATAAGACGTTTGGTTTGGTTCTCTTTTTAAAGCATTTGTTTTGGGATTAAAAAGGGCGTCTCCAAGCAATGCGCTTTCAAGGTTTGAAAAATTGAGTTCAATGCCTAAGAAGTCATTTATAATTTCATAATCTCCATCAAAAAAAGTACGGTCTAATTTGTTATACATTTGAACTTTTTCTGGGGTTATTTTTAGGCGTACCATATTCAAAAAGGCATTGACCCATATCGTTTTACCGCGCTCCATGCGAAGTGTTAGTGTGTGTGTTTGTGATTTATTGCCTTCCGTCAACTCCACTTTAAGTCGTGCTTGAAGGGTGCTAAAGTTCGCCTTTTGATTTTGGTGTCTTTTTAATATTTGCTTTGCTTTCATTTTTGAGTCACGCAGAGGCTCTGTGTCAATTTTTTTTGAAGTCCCGCAGCTAAAAACCAAAACTGCTATTAAAGTGTACATAAGTTTTTTTACCATTACTTATTAAGCGCTTTTGCCTTGTTATTGAACGTCTTTGCTTTCGCAATATTGTTGTTTTTTGTGTAAAGAGCAGCCATTAAAATATAATAGGCTTTAGCGGTTTCATTCTCTTCAAAAATATAATCCATCCCGATTTCAAGCAATTCTAAAGCCGCATCCCACTCTTGCAGGTGAAATTGGGCGCGGCCATAGGCTAAATACAGTGGGGTTTGTGTGGGGAAAAACTCCAATTGTGTTAAAGTAAATTCAACGGCGCGTTCGTATTGCATTGTTTCCAAATAAAGATTTGCAATTGTTTGAATTAGGGCTAAATTTTCTGGTGTCTTTAGTAGTTCTTTTTCATAGAAACCCAAGGCTTTAAGGGGGTTGTTTTCTTCGTGGTAGTAGGCGGCCCATTCTAAATTGGACCTATTAGAAACATCCAATGAAGCTGCGGGTTCCACTTCGGCCAATACCGATTTATAGGCGGGGTTTTGTTTAACGAATTGTAGGAAATCACTTAAAACTTTGACTTTTATATGGGGGGCCAATACATTACTGCTCGTTACTATTTTCATAGAGTTAATTGCCTTGTCATAGGCCTTATCATCAAGATAAAAC